>CAYWIQ010000006.1:0-19165 GCA_964458405.1 uncultured Chromatiaceae bacterium | reverse complement strand
CCAAAATGGCGGCAAGGAATGAATGGAATAAAATACCCCACTCAAGAAAGACATAGGCAGAATAACAAAATTCTGAAACCCGGCTATCTGGTCGAATTTTTCCGCCCATATGCCGGCGATAATCCCCAGGCTGCCCAGTACCGCGCTATTCAATAAGGCGAACAGCAGCAATACCAGGATGTTATGCACCGGTAAGCCGACAAAGAATATCGCCACCAGCCCGACACCGATCCCTACGACGACACCACGCACAACGGCGGCCAGCACGAAGGCCAGAAAGAATTCCAGATAAGACACCGGTGTGAGCAACACGAAAATGATGTTGCCGCTGACCTTGGATTGAATCAGACTGGAAGAACTGTTGGCGAAGGCATTCTGGATGACAGACATCATCATCAATCCCGGGATGAGAAAAGCGGTGTAGCTGACGCCGGGATAGACATGCACATGTTTTTCAAGGACATGAGAAAAGACTAAAAGATACAGTAATGAGGTGACCACCGGCGCTAACAGCGTCTGCAGCCATACCTTGTAAAAGCGCAGCACCTCTTTATAGAATAACGTCCCCAGGCCGCGGAAATTCATTGCCTGTCCCGCCGCATCAATTCCACGAACACATCCTCTAGGTCAGCTTGCTCGATCTTGAGGTCCGCCACCACGGCCCCAGCCGAGCGCAGCTCGTCCAATACGCCTATGATCGAGTCATTACCTTTATCGATTTGCAATTCTATCTTGTCGCCTTCCCGTGATAGTACCTTGTCCATCAATCGTACCGGCAACGCCGCCAACGGTTCAGCTAAGGTCACCGTCACCTTGCAACGCGCACCGCTGACCTTGCGCAATAGTGCATCCTTGTCATCGAGCGCCACCAATTCGCCGTGGTTAATTATGGCAATGCGCTCGCACAAGGTCTCGGCCTCCTCCAGGTAATGGGTGGTCAGAACAATGGTATGGCCTTCACGGTGCAAGCGCTTGACGAAAACCCACAGAGATTGGCGCAACTCCACGTCTACGCCCGCAGTGGGCTCGTCCAACACTACTACCTCCGGTTTGTGGACCAAGGCCTGAGCGATCAACACCCGCCGCTTCATGCCGCCGGATAAGGTGCGCATGTTGGAATCTGCCTGCGGCATAAGCTGCAAGGCGGTCAATAATTCGTCTATCCACGGTTCGTTTGCCTTACCCAGGCCGTAGTAACCCGATTGAATACGCAACAACTCCCGCACCGTAAAGAATGGATCGAATACCAATTCCTGTGGGACGACGCCGAGGTGAAGGCGTGCTTGGCGATAATCAGTGACCACATCGTGGCCCAACACCTTGACCTCGCCGGCATCGGCGCGCGTCAAGCCGGCGATGATGTTGATCAGGGTGGATTTGCCGGCACCATTGGGCCCCAGCAAACCGAAAAACTCGCCCCGACCAATACTAAGATCGAGTCCTTTGAGGGCGCGCACTGAACGATAACGCTTATGCACTCCATTTACCGTAATGGCCGTGTTCACCTAAACCTCATTATTCGTCAAGGATGAATGGCGGCAAGCCCTGTGAGCCAGCGCTGCGCCATAGCGGGGATTTCTTGCGGCGATTGATAAGCGTTTATCTTGATCTGCTCGGGGTACTCCATTCCCAGTTGCAGAAAGTTGCCGACGTTTACGGCGTGTTGTTTGGACGAATGACGGTAAAAACCCAGGACAGGCTTACGGGCATGTATAAATCGCATTATATTGATGCCGGAACCAAAACCGGCTTCATCCAGGCAAAAGATCCCGGCTTGTGCCTCCGTGCGAAAACGATCATCGCGTTCAAGGAAAAAACGGGTAATCAACTCAACTTCATCACACCCCGCCGCATACGCCGCACGCCACGTCGGCCAGTCACGGTCGTATCGCTCGATAGGGTCGCAAACCAACCGTGCCAGAGCCGCCGTATCCATTTCCGGGAATTGCCGCTGATAATAGTGAAAACGCGTATCCCATCCCAAGCCGCTCTCTTCCAGCATCAGGATCACCGCCACCTTAAAGTCCCAGGTAATGCTAGTGGCATACATCCCTTTACCGCCGACGTAACAAGGGATCATTGCAACTCCGCCCGCAAGGTGGCTATCACCGGGGCCGTCTGCGGTCGCACCTTGCGCCACAGCAAAAAGGATTCCGCAGCCTGCTCCACCAGCATACCTAGACCGTCGCTAACCGTGGCGGCACCGTGACGGCGCGCCCATTCCATGAACGGCGTATCGGTCGTGCCGTACATTAAGTCGTAGCACCAAGCGCCCGGCGCCAACAATCGATCCGGCAGGGACGGCATTTCGCCCTGCAGGCTCGCCGAAGTGGCATTGATCACCATATCGAAACACCGTCCGGCCAGATCGTCGAAACCGCAGCCCTTCACTGCACCAAAACGAGAGAACGATTGAGCCAACTCCACGGCGCGATCTTCGCTACGGTTGGCGATCACCAATTCAGCCGGCCCCTGTTCCAGCAGGGGGCTAAGCACACCGCGCGCGGCACCGCCGGCTCCCAACAACAGCACGGCCTTATCGGCGATGACACCACCCTGATTTTTGACGATATCGTTCACCAAGCCGACACCGTCGGTGTTATCGCCGTGCAGTTTGCCTTGCGCCTCCACCACAATGGTATTGACGGCGCCTGCCAGATCCGCACGCGGCGTACGGCTGTCCACCAGTTCCCAGGCATTGGTCTTGAACGGCACGGTGACGTTGAGACCGCCGCCGCCGTTGGCGACGAAATTACGCACTGCCTGCTCGAACCCCCCGGGATCGACTTGGATGGCTGTGTATTGCAAGCGCTGTCCGGTCTGTTCAGCGAACAAGCCGTGAATACGCGGAGATTTGCTGTGGCTGATGGGATTTCCCATCACCGCATAAATCGCGGGTTTATCGAAATCGAACAGGGATGACATCGTTTAGCAAACTCCTCACGGATGGCGGCCGCCATGTAATCGCATTCTCCGCCGGGATGAAATCACGCCGAATTATACCGGATATAGTTTTTATACGCCTTGCGCACTCATCGCCATGCTTGAGGCATCCCCGTACTCGGGACTATAATGTGACTTTTGGCCATCACAACGCAAAACGAGATAATTATGGCAAAAAACAGGTTTTCGCCGTTCGTCAGTCTCGTTGCCGCCCTCACGCTCGGCGGGTGCTCCCACCAACCGGTCGCGCCTGCGGCGGGCGGCTCCCAAGCCGCTGGCAATAAAGCACCTGCCGCTGCCATCAATCCCGACAATCCGGACGATATTGTCGCCTTAGGTAAACGGCTGACCAAAGACCGTCTGTCCTTATTCTCGGTCACCCAGGGCAAGTACACCTTCTATGTGGGTGGCGTGCTCAGCGCCAGCTACGAGACAGCCTCAGAGATCTTGCGCCTCTCATCCCTCTCGGCCGAGGACAAGACTCAAAAACTGTGCGAGTACTCACCACAAGGCGTGTTGTACATTGACCCTAGGGATCAGGGTAACAAAGATGCCTTCGTCAATACCTGCAACCAACTGGTGGTCCGCTTGAACAGTTACATGTCGAGATAATACCCTTTCCCGGATCCCTACCATTGGTGGTGTTCTTCTATCACCCGCATCCAAGCACTCCCGTAGCATTTGATCGATGCCTCAATTCATCACAGGCGGTTACAGGCATTTTCGTGCATGACTCCATAAACTAGAATCTAGCCCGATGACCGAGATTACCACCTACACAGGGCCCAACCCCGCCCCACTCCCACATGGGCGCCATCGCTTGTGCGTCGCCCCCATGATGGATTGGACCGACCGTCATTGCCGCTATTTCCTGCGTTTAATATCAAAACATACCTATCTCTATACGGAGATGATCACCACGGGCGCCATCCTGCATGGTGACGCTGAACGCGTATTGCGCTTTCATCCCGCCGAACAGCCGTTGGCCTTGCAACTGGGCGGCAGCGACCCCGGGGAATTGGCGACTTGCACGGCTATAGCCACGCAATACGGCTACGATGAAATTAACCTCAACGTGGGCTGCCCCAGCGACCGGGTTCGGACCGGCCGTTTCGGCGCCTGCCTGATGGCGGAACCGACACTGGTGGCGGAATGCGTGGCCGCGATGAAGGCGGTTACGTCCCGCCCTGTTACGGTGAAGACGCGCATCGGCATAGACGATCAGGACGACTACGCATTTCTCCAGGGGTTCGTCTCGAAGGTGGCGGAAGCCGGCTGTGCCACCTTCATCATTCATGCCCGCAAGGCGTGGCTACAAGGGCTTAGCCCTAAGGAAAATCGCGAAGTCCCTCCCCTGCGCTACGATACCGCCTATCGGCTCAAACAGGATTTCCCTCAACTCGAGATCATCATCAACGGCGGGATCATCGATCTCGATCAGGCCCGGCGCCATCTTCAGCGAGTCGACGGTGTCATGCTGGGGCGTGCCGCCTACCACGACCCTTACCTACTGGCCGAGGCGGACCAGTTGCTGTTCGACGATGCCAGCCCCGCCCCAAGCCGCCAGGCGGTAATCGCACGACTGTTACCCTATATCAGCGAGGAACTGGATAAGGGAGGTCGCTTACACCATATCAGCCGCCACATTCTCGGCCTGTTTCAAGGCGTGCGCGGCGCACGGGCCTGGCGGCGCCATTTAAGCGAACACGGCCACCGCAACGACGCCGGGCCGGAGGTAATCCGCCAGGCGCTGACCAAGGCGGAGGCGCAGCTCAATCCCGACGCGGGCGGATAGCGCCTGAACCCAAAACGCCTGAATTATTCTCACCTACCGGACAATGCCCTCAGGGTAAAGCAGCCCCAAGAATTTTCTCAATCTAAGGGGAGCAATATTGATTTTTCGTGGTCAATTCAGGGCAAGGACATAGTGACCCATCCCACATAACCGAACCGCGGAGACCCAATGGCTGGACCGACGGCAAAATTGTTGGCTATCGCCGCAACTCTTTGTCTAACCATATTGCTTGCCGGTTGCGGCGATGCCGGGGGCACCCCTTCGAACCTCAGCTACACCGGCTCGACTTCGCCTGCCGCACTCAACCCGACCAATAGCGCCTCGCTACTGGGAGACGCCTACAGCGGGGGAAATTCCGGACTCAGCATCAGCAACGTTCACGCCGGTTTGGCTGACTATAGCGCCGGTGCATCACGGCGACCTCGCACCATCGTACTGACGGAAGGCTTGATCAGCTTCGTTCGCCGCGCCGCGGCCGACGACACCCTCGCCCGGCCCGATGTAGCGGCGACCATAGCGAATATCCCCAGAACCACCCTCACCGGCAATTGCGGCGGTACCGCAACCATCGACGGCAGTTACGATGACGGCACCAGGAGCATCTCGTTGTCCGCCAATCTCAATAAGTACTGCCAGGACGGCACAACGCTCAACGGTACCGTAGGTGCCTCAGGCCTAGGCATAGCCGACGGCCAGCAAAATATCAATCCCACCAGTCTCACGGTCACCCTGTCCGGTCTTGATGCCGCATACAGCGGCGACGCCTTCTCGGCGGCCGGCACCATCAGCATCGCGCCGCAAGCAGGCCATGCCTATATCAATGACAATGCGATCATGACCATCGACCTGTTGCTCAAGGACACGGCCACCGCCAAAATTTACAAACTGAAAAACTTTAAAGTGTCGCTGTCCTCAACCATCGCCACGGTTTCGTATGAGGACATTACTCTCAACGGACGATATTATGATCCCGACCAGGGTTACATAGACGTGTCAACGCCCACCCCACTCCGCCTCATATATAACGACCAATGGCCTTCCAGCGGCAGCCTGCGTGCCAGCGGCCTAAACAGTACCGCCACCCTCACCGCACAAAGCAATACCACCTATCAACTTGATGTCGATACCGATGGCAACGGCAGCACTGATTCCACCGAAAGTGGTCTATGGTTCAATCTCTGACAGCCTAGAGCGGGGTTAACGGCCAATGACAATACTGCTAAGGACGAAACCGGCCGTTCAATCCGCCTTGATACTCAAAGGATGGATGGCGTCAAAGTCCGCCACTTGCTCATGATCCGCCTTAGAATCAATGCCGCCGTCGCGCACCAGCCAGCATGTGCGCATACCCGCGTCGCGCGCGGCATCTAATTCTTCCCTAATATCCGAAAGAAACAGCACTTGCGCCGGTTCCACGGCGATAGCGGCAGCAATCTTGCGGTAAGCATCGGCATCACGCTTGGCGCCGATGGTGGTATCGAAGTAATCGAAAAACAGCGAAGTAAGATCACCGTGGTCGGAATGGCCGAAGATCAAACGCTGGGCCTGCATCGAGCCCGACGAAAACACGTACAGCGCGATACCCTGTTCCCGCCATTGCCGTAGATTGCGCGCGGCATCCTCATAAACGTGGCCACTGAAATCACCCGCGCGGTAACCCGCTTCCCAAATCATACCTTGTAAGGTCTTCAACGGCGTGATCTTCTTATCCTCATCGGCCCAGGCCAACAGCTGCGCTACGCATTCCATGTCGGTCAACGGCTTGCCGACTTCGGTGCGCACCTCATCCAATACCGCACGCACCGCCGCTTCCCTGGCGTGGCTGCGCACGAAGTCCGCCATGCGTTCCCGCGCATACGGAAACAGCACATCCTTGACGAAGGACAACGACGAGGTCGTACCCTCGATATCGGTAACGATAGCCTTGATCATCCTAACGAGGACACGAACGCTTCTAATTTGGGGAATTGCCGGGCAATGGTGCTACCGGTGTAATTGGCAACCCACCCTTCGGGCGTGGTAAACAGACGGATGCATTTGAGCTGCGGCTCAGGTCCCATGTCGAACCAGTGGGGCGTATCGGCGGGTACGCTGATCAAATCCCCCTGCGTACAAAGAATGGCATGCACGTGGTCGTCGGCATGTATGAAAAACAGGCCGCGACCGCCGACAAAGAACCGCACTTCGAAATCACTGTGAGTATGCTCATCAAGGAATTTATTGCGTAACGCTTCCTTGTCCGGGTGTTGAGGCGTCATACTGATCACATCGGCGGACTTGAAGTTGTAATGCTGCATCAAACGATCGACGGAACCCCGGTAAGCGGCAATGATTTCGTCCTGAGTGGCGGTATCCTCCAGTTTGCGATCCGCCTCCCACCGTTCGAACAGCACCCCGATTCCGTGCAGGCGGTTGGCAATAGCCTCGAAGTCCTGCGTCTCTTCGATCAACTCGGCGTTGTCACGATAGACTGCTAATGTGGTCATGGTATCACCTCTTGTCCGGCTCGCCCCCGCCGGTCGCTATGCGGTTTCAGCGTGGTGCGGATGCGGCGCATTGTAGTCTCTGCCGGATTCGACCCACAAGCCCACGTTCGGTTCGCCTCATCGGTCTTCTTCCATATCGGGTGACCAGCCCAGTTCACGCGCCCGCTGGATGGCGGCATCGTAGATAGCCTTGTGCCGCTCCCTCAAGGGTGGTGGCAACTTGCTGGCCAGATGACCGTACGGCGCCCAGGCCGCCGATACCTGATCATAAACCTGCTGAATCCGATCAATGTCCCAGCCGGTGCAGGTCTCTCCTTCCGGGAGAATACCGAACACCCAGGCGTCACGGATAATAGTTCCGGTTTGATTCATTCCCCCGAACTCATCCTTATCCAAACCGATATAAGTTCGGCTCTTATTCATACTGATCTCCCAAAAATCTGAACCAGATTATTCATATTAGGTGGATAATGTGGCCATTTTACAGACCACCACCCCGCTTTGCCATGGGGCATTGCCCCCGAAAATTACGCGTTAACATTGGCGGGCGACTATGGTAAAAAACCATGGCGGAGCGGCATAAGCGACGCAGCACACATTAGTTGCCATAACAATTAGATCCGGGGGATAGCTCATGAATATTAAATACCTGTCAATGTTCTGCCTGTTGGCGCTGAGCGTAGGCGGTTGTGCCAAACACATGGTCAAAAATGACAGTAACTCAGCACCGCCCATGGCCAAGGCCGAGCAGTCCAGCAGCAAAGCCGCCCAGCCCCAGACCAGCGCCCCGCAACAAACCAAGGTAGCGAAGGCCGATCCCGCGCCTGCCCCGGCCAACGCAAAGAAACAACCCGGCAAAGATCCCGCGGCCAAGCCGGCCCAGGCCCCTACCCCCAAAGAAACCGCAACGGCCTCCAAGCTACTGCCATTACCGCCCAAGGAAGTTGTCGCTACTATCAAAAGACTCACTACCCTATCACGGGTCCGCTATCTGAGCAGGACCGCCCAATATGATTACTACGTGGGCGGCAGAGTAGAAGCCAAGTACGACATCAAAAAGAGCCAGCTGGTGGTGACTAACGCTCCCGCCGAGAGCAAGAACACCATTACCTGCGAATATTCCAAAGATGGGAAAATGATCTCCGACAAGCGGGTCAATCAATGCAATAAGCTGTTCAACGAGATGACCATGTATCTGGATAGATAAATAAGCTCTCCTGCCTGACCGTCGAGCATCGCATGGGGTCAGGCAGGGAATATCCTCCTAAATATCCCTCAAAACCTAGAGTACCTTTACCCGCAATCTGCCCTGCATGGGATAATCGATGATACCTTGGCGTCGCCGCTCCTCGCGCAGATAGAGCTTAGCGGCGCGAAACCCCTCGCGGAATGACAGCTTGAAATAGTCAACGTTATCCAGCTGCCCGCCCCGCATGGCATGGGCGAATCCGGCCTGATAGCGGTCCTTCATGAGCGACGACGGCACCGTAACCGCCAACTCCGCAACGGCAACTTGCTGAGCTCTCTTCATGTCATCTTCCTCCCGGCAATCATCACTGCCTAAGGAGGTTGTCGGATTGTCAAACCGCTGCCTTTAACCACCGCCGGCTTAGCAGTTACCCCTGCATATTGCTTAGTCAGGATACGCCCACAATGGAATGTAACGTGCCGCCCGCCGCAATTCGGATTCGCAGGTTTCAAAGTCCGCTACGAAATGGCCAACCAGGCGCCAATAACGTCGAGAATGATTGAGGTGAACAGTGTGGCATAGCTCGTGAATCATGATGTAGCGCACCAGATGGGGTGGCAGGAACAGCAGGTGGCGGTTGAGGTTGATATAACCTCGGGCGCTGCAACTACCCCAGCGGGTCTTTTGGGCGCGGACATTGACGCGCGCGTAGCGCAAATCGCACTCGTCGCTCACCTGCTGCAACCACGGCGGCAGACGCTGCCGCGCGTAGTCATGTATCCATTGATGCAAAGGGATACGGATATCCTCGTCATCGACCGTTTCTATATGCAAACGCCGCGGACCACCCAGTCCAGCCTCAGCTTCAAAATGCATCCTTCCACCCGACCGATGGACAATCTCCCAATCCTCGTTCAACGCCGATAACCGTACGCGATCGGGTAGGTTTCCGGCCGCCACCGGGGCATCATCATCCGTCCCCTTCACTTGGGACAAAGCACGCTCAAGCCACTTGCGATGTTTGCGGACGAAAGGCGCGACATGGCCGAGACTGACATTGCGGGGCACCACCACCTCCACGTTACCCCAGTGATTGACCTTGATCTGAAGGCGCTTGGCGCGCACGCTTACCCGCAACGAATACTGCGGCAGATCGTCATGAACAACCGTATCTAGGTTATCGCTATCCATTTTTAATTCATTTACTGGGTTGAACTATCCAATGCTTCCCAACGATCATAGGCCTCATCCAGCTCGCTCTTCAATGTCTCAGCGCGTTCCAAGGTCTGCGTGATGTCAAGCTTATCACGCCGGTAGAAATCCGCGCTGGCCATCAGATGTTGCAATTGCGCCTGCTCGGCCTCCAGGGACTCGATTCGCGCCGGCAGCCCTTCCAATTCGCGCTGCTCTTTATAACTAAGCTTCTTGCTGCGCTTGGAAACGCCACTCTTTGTCTGCTCGGCAACGGCTACGGGTCTTGCCTTTTCCGGCGATGGTTTGTCTTCCGCCTCCTTGGGCTTACGCAGCGCCATCCATTCCCGGTAACCACCGAGGTACTCCATAATCCGGCCACCGCCCTCGAATACCAGGGTACTGGTCACGACATTATCCAAAAAGGCCCGATCGTGGCTCACCACCAGCAAGGTACCATCATAGCTGGACAGCACATCTTCGAGCATCTCCAACGTCTCTACATCAAGATCGTTGGTCGGCTCATCCAGGACCAGGAGATTTGCCGGCTGCGCGAACAAGCGCGCCAGCATCAGGCGGTTCTTTTCGCCGCCCGACAGTGATTTCACCAGGGTTCGAGAGCGCTCGGCACTGAACAAAAAGTCTTGTAAATAACCGATGACATGCTTGCTCTGGCCGTTGATGGTGACACTGTCGCTGCCGTCGGTGACGTTATCCATCACCGTGCGCTCGGGATCCAAACCGGCGCGATGCTGATCGAAATAGGCGACCCGCAGATTGGTGCCGCGATTGACGGTGCCCGCCTCCGGCGCCATCTCGCCCAGTAGGATCTTGATCAAGGTGCTCTTACCGGCTCCGTTAGGCCCGACGATACCGATGCGGTCGCCGCGCAGGATACGCACCGAGAAATCATCGATGATAGTCTGCCCTTGCCATGCGGCCGAGACATGGTCGGCCTCGATCACCAACCGCCCCGACATCTCGCCGGCATCGATGTCCATGCGCGCCCTGCCCACCAAATCTCGGCGTTGCGCCCGTTCCTTGCGCATCTGCTGCAAGCGGCGTACGCGTCCTTCGCTGCGGGTACGGCGCGCCTTGACGCCTTGCCGTACCCATATCTCCTCCGCCGCCAAGCGCTTATCGAATCTGGCGTCCTCCGCCTCCTCTGCGGCGAGGGCCGCCTCCTTGCGCTGCAGATAGGTACGGTAATCGCAATCCCACGACAACAACCTGCCACGATCCAACTCCACGATGCGGGTGGCCACGTTCTGCAGAAACATCCTGTCGTGGGTCACGAACAATACACTGCCTTGGTAATCACGCAACCATGTCTCCAACCAGGCGATGGCATCGATATCCAGGTGGTTGGTGGGCTCGTCCAATAACAGCAGATCGGGTTCGGTCACCAAGGCCTGGGCCAGCAATACCTGGCGCCGCTGTCCGCCCGACAGGTTGTTGATACTCTCATCGCCCGGCAACCCCAAGCGGCTCAACACCGTTTCCACCCGCTGCTGCAACCGCCAGGCATGCATGGCCTCCAGCTGCTGTTGGATACGCGCCATCTCCTTCATGCGCGCCTCGGAGGCGTCCTCCGCCACCAAAGCCGCTGCGCGATGATAGCGATGCATCAGCTCGCCAAGTTCCCCCAGACTCGCCGCCACCGCCTGGTAAACACTGCGTGGATCGTCCAACGGTACATCTTGGGCAAGGGTGGCAATCTTCAAGCCGTCGGCGCGCCAGACATTACCCGCCTCCGGCGAAACTTCTCCGGTGATGACGCGCATCAGTGTGGATTTGCCAGCGCCGTTGCGCCCGATCAGACATACTCGTTCATGGGGGTTGAGAATAAGATCGACTCCATCCAATAAGGGATGGGGCCCGTAGGCCAGCGATACTGCATGAAGACGCAACAACAAGCGATTTACCCTTTTTCACCGGCGGCGACGGCACCAAAGCGAAAAATCACGCCGCGATCCTTCCCGCTCATAGCTGCTTGGCGAGAATCAATGCGTCCTCCCGCCCCTGCTCGGCAGGGTAATAATCCCGGCGAACACCGATTTCATTGAACCCCAATTTATCGTACAAACGCCGGGCCGCGGCGTTGGATGGACGCACCTCGAGAAACATCATGTCTGCACCCAGGCGCCGCGCCAGATTTATCACCCTGTCGATCAGGGCGTAACCGTAGCCTGCACGACGTTGCTCGGGATTAACACACACGTTGAGGATATGCGACTCGCCGGCTGCGACGGACATCACCGCATAAGCGATAATTTGAGCATCCCTTTCCAGGACGTAACAACAATATCCCGCCCCGATGCAATCGCGAAAGATCCCCGCCGTCCAGGGATAAACGTAAGCGCGCGTTTCGATGGTCATAACGCCGGTTATGTCCACCTCGTTCATGGCCCGGATGGTAAAATCGCCGTGTCGATCGGCGCGCTTTATATTCGTACTCATATCAAACCCATGTCACAGGGATGAAAACAGCTCTCTCGCGGCCTGCAGATCCTGCCAAACCTTGCGTTTCTCCTGTGGAGATCGCAACAGATAGGCCGGGTGGTAAGTGACGATGATGGGAATAGCCGATTGTTCGTAGTAGAAGCGTTTACCGCGCAAGGAACCCACCGCGCGATCGGTCTTCAACAGATTTTGCGCCGCAACCCGGCCCAGGGCGAGGATGAGCTTGGGCTTGATCAAGGCGATCTGCCGCGCGAGATAAGGCGCGCAACTTTGCGCCTCTTGCGGAGCGGGCTCGCGATTGTTGGGCGGGCGACATTTGACGATGTTGGCGATATAAACCTCTTCGCGCCGCAAGCCGATGGCCAGCAGCATATTATTGAGTAGCTTGCCGGCTCGGCCGACGAACGGCTCGCCCTGGCGGTCTTCGTCGGCACCGGGGGCTTCGCCGATGATCAGCCACTGGGCCTCGCGGTTACCCACACCGAATACCGCCTGGGTACGCTGCTTGTGCAAATCGCACAGCGTACAGCTCAACACCCGTTGACGCAGTGTTTCCCAGTCCAGGCCGGAGATATCGCCTGCATTGACCTCCGCCACCTGACCGCTGTCCACAACCGGTGACATCACAGTGTGCCGCGATCCTTCAGCCGCTCCCCGCCGTGCCCATAACTGGATTCCCATGGCATCCAGATAATGCAAACGCCTTTGTTCATCCATGGGCGACATCATCCGGCGTTCATCACAGTTGAGGATGGGCGCGCGCTTCCGGCGCGGTGATCTTGTTCAAGGCATGGATGTAGGCCTTGGCCGAGGCCATGACGATATCGGTATCGGCGCCTTGACCATTGACTATGCGCCCACCCTTTTCCACCCGCACCGTTACCTCGCCCTGCGAATCGGTTCCGCTGGTAATGGCATTCACCGAATAGAGTTGCAGGTGGATATCGCTGTGCACGATGGATTCGATGGCCTTGAAGGTCGCATCGACAGGTCCGTCACCTTGGGCCACACCCTGCTTTTCCTCGCCGTCCACCCACAAGGTGATTGTGGCCTGCGGTGTCTCACCGGTCTCGGAACAGACGCGCACGTAGCTCAACTTGATGCGTTCGTGCTCGGCGGCCAGGTTGGCATCGGTGACCAGCGCTTGCAAATCCTCGTCGTATATTTCGTGCTTCTTGTCCGCCAAGTCCTTGAAGCGGGCGAAGGCGCCGTTCAATTCCTCTTCGGAAGGGAATTCGATACCCAGTTCCTTCAAGCGGGTACGGAAGGCGTTACGCCCCGAATGCTTGCCCAGTACCATGCGATTGGCACTCCACCCTACGTCCTGGGCGTGCATGATCTCATAGGTCTCGCGACTCTTGAGCACGCCGTCCTGGTGGATACCGGATTCGTGGGCGAAGGCGTTGGCGCCGACGATGGCCTTGTTAGGTTGTACCGCGAAACCGGTGATCCCCGCCACCAAGCGGCTGCACGGCACGATCTGGGTGGTATCCAGATGACCGACCCCACAGTTGAAGATGTCTTGGCGGGTACGCACCGTCATGACAATCTCTTCCAACGCCGCATTGCCCGCGCGCTCGCCCAAACCGTTGATGGTACACTCCACCTGGCGCGCGCCGTTAATGACCGCCGCCAATGAATTGGCCACCGCCAAACCGAGATCGTTATGGCAGTGCACCGAAAACACCGCCTTGTCGGAATTGGGCACCCGCTCGATCAATTGGCGGATCAAGGAACCGAACTGCTCCGGCACCGCATAGCCCACGGTGTCGGGAATATTGACGGTGGTCGCACCGGCGGCGATGACCGCCTCCAGGATCCGGCATAAAAAATCGATATCGGAACGTCCGGCGTCCTCCGGGGAGAACTCCACATTGTCGGTGTATTGGCGGGCCCGCTTCACCGCCTTGACCGCTTGTTCCAACACCTGATCCGGCTCCATACGTAACTTCATCTGCATATGTATGGGCGAGGTCGCAATAAAAGTATGGATACGCGCCGAACGCGCGCCCTTCAAGGCTTCCGCGGCGCGATCGATATCCCGGTCAACGGCCCGCGCCAGCCCGCACACGGTACTGTCGGTGATGGCGTTGGCCACCGCCTGTACCGCCTCGAAGTCGCCGGGACTGGCAATGGGAAAGCCCGCCTCGATGATGTCCACCCCCATACGCTCCAGGGCCTTGGCCAACCGGATCTTTTCTTCCTTGGTCATGGATGCCCCGGGACTCTGCTCACCGTCGCGTAAGGTGGTGTCGAATATAAATAACTTGTCGCTCATGCTCGTACTCCGAATGGATAGATCCATGTTACCCAAGCCGTAAACTCCCGGCAACGCGCGCTTCGCTTCAGCCGCATGAAGTCCGGAGAAAAAACGGGGCCCCAAATTGAGCGATGCCCTAAACGGACCACGCCTGGGCGGGAAATTTCCAGGTAAACTACCGAGATTCGCTGGCGCGCTGACGGCGGCGCGCCAAGATCTGTCTGCGTTTGCGCAGGAATATCAAGCTATTGACAGGACCGGAGAGCGCATAGCCGAAGAATAATAAAAATAGGACTTGTGGGGGGTCGATGGAGATAAAGGCAAACGTCAGTACCAATAACAACACCGCCACGAACGGGACCCGGTTACGCAGATCCAAATCCTTGAAGCTGCGATAGCGAACGTTGCTGACCATCAGCAAGGCCACCACCACCGTCAATACGGCCACCGAAACTGCTATGCCCAGCGAATCCCGCCAACCGTAATCATCCCCCACCCAGACGATACCCCCCAACACGCCGGCGGCGGCGGGACTGGCCAGCCCTTGAAAGAAACGCTTATTAACCACGGCGTGCTGGACATTGAAACGCGCTAAGCGCAGCGCCGCGGCGGCCGTGTAGATGAACGCCGCCAACCAGCCCAATTTACCCAAGCCCAGCAAGGCCCATTCGTACATCACCAGCGCGGGTGCCAGACCGAAGGCCACCATGTCCGACAGGCTATCGTATTCCTTACCGAAATCGCTTTGGGTGTTAGTAAGGCGGGCGATACGCCCGTCCAGGCTGTCCATGATCATCGCCACATAGATGGCGATCGCGGCGGCGTCGAAGTGATTCTTGGTTGCCGCGACGATGGAGTAAAAACCCGCAAACAGGCCTGCCGTGGTAAACAGGTTGGGTAGGAGATAGATCCCGCGACGACGTTTTGTTACTTCGCTCTCGTCAATCATATTTATTACCCGATTTCCAACACCATGACCTGATAATCCCTTTCAAAACAGTGAAGCTAATGATAAGCGATCACGCCTGATTCCAAATCTATTCACAGCACTAATACATAGTAAACCGATAACCACATGATGATGCACATCCACGCTGAAGCCCCAACGGCAACAACCACGGTGTATTCATCCGACTGACAGCCTTGAAGAATGAAACAACGCTTGATAACAACGATGGGCGGGCCGTTCTCGCCGGACCCGCCCATCGCAGACATTGCAGCCATGTTACCCGGCGACAATTTTCCTTGCCGTGTAGCCGCCGCAACTAGTTCTTATTGCGATCAACGATCTTGTTGGCCTTGATCCACGGCATCATATCGCGCAGCTTCTCGCCCACCACCTCGATGGGATGGGTGCGGCCGATACGGCGCAAGGCCTTGAGTTTCGCCGCCCCCGCTTGGTTTTCCAGGATAAATTCACGGGCGAACTCACCGGTTTGGATCTCGGTGAGAATCTTCTTCATTTCCTGTTTGGTCTGCTCGGTAACGACCCGCGGACCGCGGGTAAAGTCACCGTACTCGGCGGTATTGGAGATGGAGTAGCGCATGTTGGCGATACCGCCCTCATACATCAGATCGACGATGAGCTTGAGTTCATGCAGGCACTCGAAGTAGGCCATCTCCGGCGCGTAACCGGCCTCCACCAAAGTCTCGAAGCCGGCCTGCACCAAGGCGGTGGCACCGCCGCACAGTACCGCCTGCTCACCGAACAGATCGGTCTCGGTCTCCTCACGGAAACTGGTCTCGATGACGCCGGCGCGGCCGCCGCCGTTGGCGCTGGCATAGGACAGCGCAATGTCCTTGGCCTTGCCGCTGGCATTCTGGTAGATGGCGATCAGGCTGGGCACGCCGCCGCCCTGAGTATAAGTGGAGCGCACCAGATGGCCTGGACCCTTGGGGGCGATCATGATCACATCGAGATCGGCGCGCGGCACGATTTGCTCGAAATGGATGTTGAAACCGTGGGCAAAGGCCAGGGCCGCGCCTTGCTTGATGTTGGGCGCGACGGTTTCGCGATACAGCGCGGCCTGATGTTCGTCGGGCACCAGGATCATCACCACGTCGGCGCCCTGCACCGCCTGGGCGGGTTCCTGCACCTCAAGGCCGGCGTTGGTGGCCTTGGTCGCCGAGGCGGAACCGGCGCGCAGGCCCACCGTAACGGTGACACCGGAATCTTTGAGGTTGTTGGCGTGGGCATGGCCTTGCGAGCCATAACCGAGAATGGCGACCTTCTTGCCGTGAATGATGGAAAGATCGGCGTCTTTATCATAATAGATGTTCATTGCATGATTCCCTCTGGTTTTTAAAACTGTGGACCGGCGGTCTTATCCATTAACCACCGGCCCGTATCTGACGGCTTAGATATGTAAACTCTTTTCCCCTCGCGCGATACCCGACACCCCGGAGCGCACCGTCTCCAGGATGACTCCCGCGCCCACCGCCTCGATATAGGCGTCCAGCTTTTCGCCGGTGCCGGTCAACTCGATGACGTAGGTAGTGGACGTCACGTCGATGATTCGTCCGCGAAAGATATCCGTAAGCCGTTTCAATTCATTGCGGGCATCGCCGGCGGCCTGCACCTTGATCAGCATCATCTCCCGCTCGATGTGCGGTCCCTCGGTGAGATCCACCAGCTTGACCACGTCCACCAGTTTATTGAGCTGTTTGGTGATCTGTTCGATGATTTCCTCCGAACCGGACGTCACCAACGTCATGCGCGACAACGAGTCATCTTCAGTCGGCGCCACGGTCAGCGATTGAATGTTATAGCCGCGCGCCGAGAACAACGCCGCCACCCGACTCAAGGCCCCCGCCTCGTTCTCTAACAGTATGGAAATTATATGTCGCATATATCGGCTTTCGGTCATCGGCCCGGTGTCTCTATCATCACCGGCCACCGAGGACTTATTGGTTCGCTTATATCAGTATCATCTCATTGAGACCCGCGCCGGCCGGAATCATGGGATAGACGTTCTCGGTCTGATCGGTGATGAAATCCATGAACACCAAACGATCCTTGAGGCTCATCGCCTCCTTCAACGCCCCCTCCACGTCGGCGGGCTTTTCTATCCGCATCCCCACGTGGCCATAGGCCTCGGCCAATTTAACGAAGTCCGGCAGGGAATCCATGTATGACATGGCGTAGCGACCCTGGTAGAAGAACTCCTGCCACTGCCGCACCATTCCCAAGTAGCGGTTATTGAGGTTCACCACCTTGATGGGCAGGTGATATTGCAGGCAGGTGGACAGCTCCTGTATGCACATCTGCACGCTGCCCTCACCGGTGATGCAGGCCACGATCTCGTCGGGATAGGCCATCTGTACCCCCATGGCCGCCGGCAACCCGAAGCCCATGGTGCCCAGGCCGCCGGAGTTGATCCAGCGCCGCGGCTTGTCGAATTTGTAGAACTGCGCCGCCCACATCTGATGCTGTCCCACGTCGGAGGTCACGAAGGCGTCACCGCCGGTGATCTCGTAGAGCTTTTCCAACACGTATTGCGGCTTGATGATCTCGGCGTTGCGGTCGTATTTCAGGCAATCCATGGCCCGCCACTCCTCGATCTGTTTCCACCATGCGCTCAAGGCCTCCTGATCCGGCGTACGCTTGGCATCCTTGACCAGGCGAATCATGTCTTTCAGCACCGAGTCCACCGCGCCGACGATGGGCACGTCCACCTTGACGTTCTTGGAGATGGACGAAGGATCGATATCCACGTGCACGATCTGAGCGGTGGGACAGAATTTTTGAACGTTGCCGGTCACCCGGTCATCGAAGCGTGCACCGATGGCGATCAGCACGTCGCAGTGGTGCATGGCCATGTTGGCCTCGTAGGTACCATGCATACCGAGCATGCCCAGGAACTGCTTGTCGGTGGCGGGATAGGCGCCCAGGCCCATCAGGGTATTGGTGACCGGATAGCCCAACAAGCGGGTCAGCTCGGTGAGTGTGCCGGCGGCGTTATCCAGGATCACGCCGCCGCCCGTATAGATCATGGGACGTTTGGCGGACAAGATCAGGTCCACCGCCTTCTTGATCTGGCCGGGATGGCCCTTGGTCACCGGGTTGTAGGAGCGAATCGACACTGATTCCGGGTAGGCGTATTCGGCCTTGTTGGCGGTGACATCTTTAGGGATATCCACCAGCACCGGCCCCGGCCGGCCGCTGGCGGCGATATAAAAGGCCTTCTTGATGGTGACCGCCAGGTCCGCGACGTCTTTCACCAGGAAGTTGTGCTTGACGCAGGGCCGAGTAATGCCGACGTTGTCCACTTCTTGAAAGGCATCATTACCGATTAATGCGGTAGGCACCTGGCCGGTAAGTATCACTAAGGGAATCGAATCCATGTATGCCGTGGCGATCCCGGTCACCGCATTAGTGGCGCCGGGACCCGAGGTCACCAGTACTACCCCGGTCCGACCAGTGGCGCGGGAATAACCGTCGGCGGCATGGGTCGCACCCTGCTCGTGGCGTACCAGGATATGCTTGACGTCTTCCTGCCTGAACAAGGCGTCATAGATGTGCAGCACCGCTCCGCCGGGGTAACCGAACACATATTCGACACCCTCGTCTTTCAAGCACTGAACAACGATCTCGGCTCCGGTTAATTCCACAAATTTATCCTGTATAAGACAAAAAAACCCGCAAAAACGGGCCAATGCTCAACCGCGGTCCGGCCGCAGCCTAAAACAACCAAAGAACAGTAATGATAACACGATGATAGGTCAAGAGAGAACGATCAGACAGCCATCACACAGCCTAACAGACCGAACCCCCATGAACCGAAGGAACGCGCCTAGGGCTTGTCGAGATAGCGCGCCAGAAAGTCCTGGGTGACATC
>CAYWIQ010000005.1:0-20260 GCA_964458405.1 uncultured Chromatiaceae bacterium | reverse complement strand
CGTATTCGACTGAAAACTCCCGGAACTGGCCCTGATCGGCGATTACGTCCGAATCCGACAGGAGCGCATTGAGCTCCTGCAGCCGTTCGGAGAGATTCTCCAATTTGCTGCGTAGCGATGCTTTCACGGAAATCTACGAGTGAGGGTCTTTGAGGTCGAAGAGTTCGCGGGCGATGTTCAAGACGTCGCTGCGCCCTTCGAAGCCGGCTTGGCGTAAGTGGGTGCTGGGCGAATGGATCAACTTGTTGGTGAGGGCGCGGGCCATTTGCATCAACACCTGATCGGTGGGCAAGCCGCGCGCCAGCATCCGCATAGCCTTGAGCACCTCCTGGTCGCGCAGCTGTTCGGCGCGCTCACGGAAGGCGCAGATGGTGGCCACCGCGTCCAGCGAACGCAGCCAGCCCATGAACTGATTGACTTGGTTTTCGATGATCTCGTCGGCCTGCTTGGCGGCCTCCTGGCGCGAACGCAACCCTTCTTGGATGATGTCTTGCAGATCATCTACCGTGTACAGATAGATATCATCCAGCTCCTCCGCCTCGGGTTCGATGTCGCGGGGTACGGCGATATCGATCATCAACATCGGGCGGTGTTTACGCGCCTTGACAGCGCGTTCGATGGCGCCCTTGCCCAGGATGGGCAGCTGGCTGGCGGTGGAGGAGATCACCAGGTCGGCCTCGGCAAGATGATTGGGAATGTCGCCCAGGGCAATGGCGAAGCCGCCAAATTCGCTGGCCAGCGTGTGGGCCTTTTCCACGGTGCGGTTGGCGATGATCATCCGGCCGATACGATGCTCGTGGAGATGACGGGCCGCCAGTTCAATGGTTTCGCCGGCACCGATCAATAAAACGGTATGATCCGAAAGATCGGTGAAAATCTGTTTGGCCAAGCTGACGGTGGCGAAGGCCACCGACACCGGGCTCGAGCCGATGGCGGTGTCGGTGCGCACTTGTTTGGCCACGGCGAAGGTATGTTGAAACAGCCTGCCCAACAGGGTGCCCACCGTGCCCGCTTGGATAGCCGTCAAATAGGCCTCTTTCATCTGGCCGAGGATTTGCGGTTCGCCTAATATTAAGGAGTCCAACCCGGACGCCACCCTCAACAAGTGGCGCACGGCGAATTGTTCGGGATGCAGATAGATATAGGGTTGAACTTCTTCGCTGCTGAGGTTGTGGTAGTGTTGGAACCAGTCCACCACCACGGCGGTATCGGATTCTTCCAGGTTACATACGATCTCGGTGCGATTGCAGGTGGATAAAATCGCCGCTTCATGGATCTGAGGTAGCGACGTGAGCTCATGGAGGGCGCCCACCATATTCTGTCCGTCAAAAGCAACCCTTTCCCTGACACTGACAGGGGCGGTTTTATGGTTGATCCCAAACGCTAAAAGAGGCATCGCATTAAGCCGACATCATGGAAAATGTCTAATTGTGGGGTAAGTATCGGCATACTGGCAAGTTTAATTGATAACATAAGTCACAAATGAAGAACTTATAGAAAAAACTTGCCCCTAATATAGCGGGTTTGTACCTTAGGCTGGTTGGAGACTGGAGTATTATTATTATGAATGGATCCCTTTTCAGGGTAGCAGTAAGCGTGGCGGTGATGATGATGGCGGGCTGTGCCGTCAACCCCAGTGAGCAAGCAGGTAATGCTCCCCAATCGCCCAAAAAACAAGTAGTTGAGACAAATAGAGTTTCTTCCCCTTCCCCACCTGAGGTATCAGCGTCCGACACGTCAATGACGTCCGACGTCATGTACAAGATCTTGGTGGCGGAAGTCGCCCTGGACCGGGGGCACTACGATGTCGCCATTACCAATTATCTGCAGTTGGGTGAGGCCAGACACGATCCCCGCTTGTTGGAGCGGGCCGCACGTATTGCGGTCTACGCCCATGATGACAAGCGCGCCTTGGAGGCCGCGCAGCAATGGGTCGAGTTGGAGCCGGACAATGTCGACGCGCGCGAGGTCGTCACCGCTTTTTATATTCGCAGCGGCCAATATGACAAGGCACAGAGTCAGTTGGAGGCCTTGTTGGCGCTCAACGAGAAAAAAGGCGAGGGCAACGCCTTCATGCTGATCGCCGGACTGTTGGGGCAGCAGCAGGATAAACAGGCGGCGCTGGAAGTCATGCAACGTTTGGTCAATAGCCGTCCCAACGATCCCAATGCCCTGATGGCTTTGAGTCACTTAGCGGTGCGCGCCGGTGTGTTGGACAAGGCGGAACAAGCTATCAAGCGGGTGGTGGCGCTGGAACCCGATCGACCGGACGCCGTCCTCCAGTTGGCGCGGATCCTGGCAATGCGCGGCAAGAGTGCCGAGGCGTTCAAGTTGATGGAAGGCGCGATTAAGAAACATCCCAAAGATATAGGGTTACGTACCGATTTTGCGCGTGCCCTGGCGGACGATAATCAGCTCGACAAGGCATACAAGCAATTCAAGATTATTAATAAACAATCGCCGGACGATCCGGAAAACTTGCGCGTTCTGGGGATGGTGGCCTTGAGATTGGGGCGGGTGAACGAAGGGGAAAAGTATTTCCAGCAGTTGCATCGTACCAGCCCCGAGTATGCATCGGAAAGCAGTTATTACCTGGGACGTATCGCCGAAGAATTTCATAAGGATCCGGATGCAGCGATCAAATGGTATTCCAAGGTGGAGCGGGGCAAAAATTACCTGGAATCGCAGATACGCATCGCATTGCTGTTGGCGCAAAAAGGCGATATAAGCGACGCGCGCGGCCAACTTAGCGCGATTGCGCCGAGTAACCCGGGCGAGTTGGTGCGTATATACCTGACCGACGCCCAAATCCTTCGCGATGCGAAACGCCCGCAGGAAGCGATCAAGGTGTATACCTCGGGGCTTAAGGACCTGCCCAATAATGCGGATTTGTTATATGCGCGCGCCATGACCGAGGAACGTTTGGGTCGGTTTGAGACAATGGAAAAGGACCTTAAGCAGATATTGGCAGGAGATCCGGACAATGTCGACGCCCTTAATGCCTTGGGCTACAGCCTGGCGGATCATACCCGGCGCTATAAGGAGGCGTTGACCTACATTAAGAAGGCTTTTGAGTTGCGTCCTGATAGTTATTTCGTCCTGGATAGCATGGGTTGGGTGAAATATCGACTCGGCGATTACAAGGATGCAGTGAGCTATTTGCGCCGCGCCCTTGATGCGAGTACCAACGATTCGGGTTCCGATTCGGAGATCGCCGCGCACCTTACCGAGGTGTTGTGGGTGATGGGGGACAAACAGGGGGCGCGCCAGGTATGGAACAAGGCCATGAAGGTGGCGCCGGGCAACAAGGTGCTGCTGGACGTGATGAATCGTCTGGATCATAAATAAACACGCAAGGCGTGGAAGGCCCTTTTGTATTTAAATCGGTTTTTAAAAGTAGGTGGCAGCGTGCGCAATGCAGTGCAGGGATTGAGCCTGGTCGGTACCATGATGTTGATTATGGCGGGCTGTACGACCATGCCTGTGGCCAAACCCCCACCGGCGGAGCTGGAGCATCAATGGACCACCCATCAGCAACAACTCGGCCGCCTTCAGAGTTGGGATGTAACCGGTCGATTGGGTATTCAAACGCAGGACGAGGGCTGGCATGTCTCCTTTCATTGGGAGCAAGGTGACGCCCAGCTCTATCACATCACTTTGAGTGGGCCGCTTGGGCAGGAGTCAGCCGAACTGCAAGGTACCACCCAAGGTGTGACTTTGCTGACGTCGGATGGGCACAGCGAGACCGCCCAGGATCCGGATGCGTTGTTGTTGCACAAATTGGGATGGCGTTTACCGGTAAAAGGTTTGTACTACTGGATACGGGGTCTTCCCGCGCCGGGTAACACCGAGACCCACGGTCTGGATAATCAGGGCCGGTTGCAATGGTTGGATCAGTCTGGTTGGCATATCGCCTATCACCGTTACGGTGATGTTGCCGGCACCGCCTTACCGACCAAGATCTTTCTAGACAACCCGCAGGTAAAGGTGCGCATGGTCATCACCGAATGGACGCTGTCTTAGGCCTTCCGGCGCCGCGGCGGATAGCTTTTAACGAGACCTAAATGAATGAAGCCAGTTGGCCGGCCCCGGCCAAGATCAATCTCTTTCTACATGTGACGGGGCGCCGCCCCGACGGCTACCATCTCCTGCAGACGGTATTTCAGTTTCTGGATTTGGGTGATTCCCTGCAGTTCGAATGCCGTGACGATGGCGTAATCCGGCTGGTTCGGCCCGTGCCCGGGGTCTCCGAGCAGCGGGAGCTGACGCTGCGGACAGCCACATTGCTTCGAGAATACGTGGGCAATCCTTCCCTGGGAGTGGATATTGCACTGGAAAAACGCCTGCCCATGGGGGCCGGCTTAGGCGGAGGCAGTTCCGATGCCGCAACCACCTTGCTGGTGCTGAACCGTTTGTGGGGTCTACACATACCCGAGGATAGTTTGGCGGAGCTGGGCTTGAAACTGGGGGCGGATGTGCCGGTATTTATCCGCGGGCGGGCGGCCTGGGCGGAGGGGGTGGGGGAGCGACTGACCCCTATCGACCTGGTTGAACCTTGGTACGTGGTAGTGGCGCCGCCCTGCCAGGTTTCCACGGCGGAGATATTTGCCGATCCTGAATTGACACGTAACGCCCCGCCCCTCACAATACCCGCTTTTCTTTCCGGGTCGGGTAGAAACGTCTTGGAGTCGGTGGTATGCCGACGCTATCCGGAGGTCGGTAAGGCGCTGGCTTGGCTCGGTGGCTATGCCCCGGCCAGAATGAGCGGAACGGGTGCGGCGGTGTTCGCGGCCTTTAATGATCGGCTCCAGGCACAGAGCGTCGCCGAAGCGGTCCCGGCGCCGTGGGCCGCATGGGTGGCCAAGGGCTGTAACCGCTCGCCGCTCCACGAAAGATTGATAAGGACAGCTTGAGCGCGGCTCCGGAAGACCGGAGACCGGCGCTCGCGCCGTGTTTGATTAGATTGGGGTGTCGCCAAGCGGTAAGGCACTGGATTTTGATTCCAGCATTCCCAGGTTCGAATCCTGGCACCCCAGCCATATGCCGCTGGTTGATAATCGAGTAAACGCTTGTCGCGTGTGAGAGATAAAGGGGGCCGCGTGTCGTACAACTCGATGCTAGTCTTTTCCGGTAATGCGAATCGGCAGCTGGCTGAGGACATTGTCAATTATTTGAACATCCCGCTGGGCAAGGCCATTCTGGGCCGCTTCAGCGACGGTGAGATCATGGTGGAAATCATGGAGAACGTCCGTGGCAAGGATGTCTTCATCGTGCAACCCACCTGCTATCCCACCAACGACAACTTGATGGAGCTGATGGTAATGGTCGATGCGATGCGCCGTTCTTCCGCGCGGCGCGTCACCACGGTGATCCCTTATTTCGGTTACTCGCGTCAGGACCGGCGACCGCGTTCGGCGCGGGTCGCGATCTCGGCCAAGGTAGTGGCGAATATGATCAGTGGGGTGGGGGCCGATCGGCTGTTGACCGTGGATCTGCACGCCGACCAGATCCAGGGTTTTTTCGATATTCCGGTGGACAACGTCTACGCCTCGCCGATCTTGCTGGGAGACATCTGGCGTCAGAAGTATTCCAAGCAGATCGTGGTGTCGCCGGACGTGGGCGGCGTGGTGCGGGCGAGGGCTTTGGCCAAGCGCCTGGGTGACGCGGACCTCGCCATTATCGACAAGCGCCGTCCCCGGCCCAACGAGGCCAAGGTGATGCACATCATCGGCGAGGTACAGGACCGTACCTGTGTATTGATAGATGATTTGGTGGATACCGCCGGAACCTTGTGCGAAGCGGCGCGGGCCCTGAAGGCGCACGGCGCCGCCAAGGTAGTGGCCTACTGTACGCACCCGGTGCTGTCGGGCGCGGCGATCAAGAACATAGAAGGCTCGCAGCTGGATGAGCTGGTAGTGACCGATACCATCCCGTTGTGGCCCGACGCCAAGGCCTGTTCCCGTATCCGTCAATTGTCCATCGCCGGGATGCTGGCGGAGACCTTGCGGCGGGTGAGCATGGAGGAGTCGGTCAGTACCCTGTTTATGGATTAAGAATTTAGAGGCGGCGATGTGGTCGCGCGTCGTCGCTTCTAATAAGAGGCCGCCCGCGGGCGGTATGAGTAAGGCTGCGTGAAGCAGCAAATTTTGGAGAGCTAAACATGTCTGTTGAATTTCAATTGAACGCGGAACTGCGTACGGATATGGGGAAGGGTGCGAGCCGCCGCCTCCGTCGCGCAGGCAAGGTACCTGCCATACTGTATGGTGGAAAGCAGACGCCCACAGCGGTGACCTTTCCCCATAAGGACGTGGTGAAGAGCCTGGAACATGAGGCCTTTTATTCCCACATCCTTACCGTTAACGTGGACGGCAAGCCTGAGAAGGCGGTACTCAAGGATCTGCAACGCCACCCCTTCAAGCCGGTGGTCATGCATTTGGATCTGCAACGGGTCACCGATACCGACAAGATTCGTGTCCACGTGCCGCTGCACTTTATCGGCGAAGATGTAGCGCCGGGCGTCAAGCTGCGTCACGGTATCGTCAATCATCTTATGAAACACGTCGACGTCACCTGTCTCGCCAAGGATTTGCCGGAGTTCATCGAGGTGGACGTATCGCCCCTGGATGCGGGTGAGTCCATCCATCTTTCCCAACTCAAGCTCGCCGCCGGCGTGGAAATACCGGGTTTGGTGGCGGAGTCCGAGCACGATCTGCCGGTGGTGTCCATCGTGTTGCCGAGAGCGGCCTTGGAAGTCGAGGAAGAGGCGGCGGCCACGCCCGCAGCAGAATCAACGGAGCAAGGCGGCGGCCAGGCTGCCAGTTAAGGCAACCGGTTCTGCCTGATAGTGGCTGTGGCGGATTCCGCGACCACGGAGTCGGGCATACGCCTGATAGCGGGACTGGGCAATCCCGGTCCCCGCTATCAGGCAACCCGCCACAATGCGGGGTTCTGGTTCGCAGATACCCTAGCAAGGCAGGGTGGCGGCAGTTTTAAGTCGAGTTCCCGTTTTCACGGCGAGCTTTGCGAAGTAAGGGCGGACGGACAGGCTTGTTGGATCCTGAAACCGGATGTCTTCATGAACCGCAGCGGCCAGGCGGTGGCGGCGCTGGCGGGCTTTTACAAGATTCCGGTGGAACAGATTCTGGTGATCCACGACGAACTGGATTTGCCGGTCGGGACCGTGCGACTCAAGCGGGGCGGTGGTAACGGCGGCCACAATGGCTTGCGCAGCATTACCGAGAGCATGGGCAACGGCAATTTTGTGCGGCTGCGCATCGGTATCGGCCACCCGGGGCAACGGGATTTGGTGACCGATTATGTGTTGACCAAACCGTCGCAGGAGGATCGGCACGCCATCGAGGAGTCCATCGCCGCCGCCCTGGGGGTCATGCCCGACGTCCTGAGTGGTAATCTAGAGCGGGCGATGCACAAATTACATACCAATTAGCAAACCGCGCTTATCGCGGATCGTGCGGACGAAATTATGGGATTCAAATGCGGTATCGTGGGACTCCCCAATGTGGGCAAGTCCACCTTATTTAATGCTCTCACCCAGGCGGGGATAGAGGCGGCCAATTACCCGTTTTGTACTATCGAACCCAATGTGGGCATCGTCCCCATGCCGGACCCGCGCCTTGAAGTATTGGCCGGTATCGTCAAACCGCAACGCACCATTCCCACTACTATGGAGTTCGTGGATATTGCGGGCCTGGTGGCGGGGGCGTCGAAAGGCGAGGGCTTGGGAAATAAATTCCTCGCCCATATCCGTGAGACCCAGGCCATCGCCCATGTGGTGCGCTGTTTCGAAAGCGGTGACGTGGTGCATGTCGCCGGCAAAATCGATCCGTTGAGCGACATCGAGGTCATTCATACCGAACTCGCCCTTGCCGATTTGGAAACCGTGGAAAAGGCCCAGGCCCGGATGGCCAAGTTGGTCAAGAGCGGCAACAAAGAAGCGGCCGTGCAACAGGCCCTCTATGAACGGGTGCGGGCCCAACTGGACCAGGGCAAACCGGTACGGGCCCTGGATTTGAATAAGGACGAGCTACGCCTGCTGCGGGAAATCAACCTGCTGACGATCAAACCCACCATGTACATCGCCAACGTTGCCGAGGACGGTTTTACCAACAACCCTTATTTGGATCGGGTGCAGGCGCTGGCCGCCGACGAGGGCGCCGAGGTAGTGGCCGTATGCGCCGCCATTGAGGCCGAGATCGCCGAACTGCCGGATGAAGAAAAGGGTGAATTTCTCGCCGACCTGGGATTGGCGGAGCCCGGACTCAATCGGGTCATCCGTGCGGGCTATAACTTGTTGGATTTACAGACCTATTTCACCGCCGGGGTCAAGGAGGTGCGGGCGTGGACGGTGCATATCGGCGCCACGGCGCCGGAAGCGGCGGGTGTGATTCACACCGATTTCGAACGGGGTTTCATTCGCGCCGAAGTCATTGGATATGATGACTTTGTGACCTGCAATGGCGAACAAGGCGCCAAAGAGGCCGGCAAGTGGCGGCTGGAAGGCAAGGATTATGTGGTCCAGGACGGCGATGTCATCCACTTCCGTTTTAATGTCTAGCCAATAGGTAAGTGAAAAGAATAATGAACGTCGTTATAATTAGCCCGCTTTTCGTTTCCGTAATCTCATTTCTTTGAGTTTCTTGGCTACGTAGCTCAGCCGGTTAGAGCGCGGCACTCATAATGCTGAGGTCGGTGGTTCGAGTCCACCCGTAGCCACCAATATTCCTACCCATAACGTGCAACGCCGGCCGATCAGGTCTCTAAAATTAATTTATTTTCAGTGTGTTACCCTAATGCCATCCAAGCCCATCCATTGACAGTCTAGACAAGGGTGGGGTACATATTGGGATCTATTTTTGAAGGCGGGTACAAATACCCAAATATGGATATCAAAATTCGCAATGCCATAGTGCGTGATAAAGCCCGCAAACCTTACGATGGCAGCGGCTTTTTTGTGCGGGTTCACACCAATGGTGGGCGCTATTGGCGGCTGAATTACTACTTTGCCGACAAGGAAAAGACCTTGGCTGCCAGGCGGTTACCCCGAATTGAAGTTGACTTAAGCCCGCGCGCGAGCCGGTGATCAAATCATTACTGTTGGCGGCCAAAGCGAAGCGGCATTCCAGTGTGTTTATGGACCCATTACTTGCGGTTCTGGGACCGGAATAACTGTAATGTGTATAACAACTGCATACCTTATTCTGAAAGTCGCCAAAAAATCTTATTAATCAAAATGATGTAAAATGTTTTTAGGCGGCAGGCCGGGGCTATACTCGGCGATGCCAATTGCAGAGTATTAAGCAAAAGTTTCGAATTTACTTCTTCAAGCATCGAGAATCAGTAGTTAGTACAGATAACAATGAGGGCTGCATGAAATCCTCTGGAACACCGACACAATCCGTTGCGTTGCTAAATCAGGCCAATTTATTACTTCGACAAGGAAATTTGCCGGAAGCAATGATGAAGTTTCGAGAGGTGTTAAATACGGACCCGGATAACTTTGATGCCCAACTCGGCTTGGGACTTTTGCTCGTTCAAATGGAATGCTTTATGGAAGCCGTATCAATACTCCAGAAGGCCGCCTCCGTCCAGAAGCACCATTTCGCTGTTAATTACAACCTGGGCAAGGCATTTCAAAGTTTGACGCGGTATGAGGAAGCCTTGGTCAGCTACGATGAGGCCCTCCGTACGCATCCCGATAATGCCGAGCTCTATAACCTTCGGGGAGAAGTGCTGAAGGAATTAAAGCAGTACGATGATGCCGTCACAAGTTGCACCCAGGCTATTGCGCTAGCGCCGGATTATGCCGAGGCTCACTACAATCTCGGTAATGCCTTGGGGAGCCTGGGGCGCTTTGAGGATGCCCTGGACAACTATGATCGAGCCATTGCACTCAAGCCTCATTACTTGAATGCCTTTTACAAACGGGGGCTTGCCTTACAGTTCATGCGGCGTTACAAAGACGCCCTGGACAGCTATGATCAGGTCATTGCGCTCAACGCCGACTTCGAGGATGCCCACAATAGCCGCGGCAATATCTTGCAGCAACTGGGTCGTTATGAGGAAGCCTTGGTGAGCTACGATCAGGCTGTCGCGCTCAAACCCGATCATATGGAAGCTTTCTATAATCGCGGTATTGCATTGAGCTCCCTGAAGCGCTATCCGGCCGCCTTGGCCAGTTTCGAACAAGCCATCGCGCTCAGGCCCGATTACGTAGAGGCCCACCAAAATCGTGGCAATTGCCTCCGACAGCTTAAGCGGTATACAGAAGCGTTGCTTAGTTATGACCAGGTCATCGCGCTCAGGCCCGATTACGCAGAGGCCCATAATAATCGCGGAATAGTCTTACAAAACCTAAAGCGTTACCAAGACAGTTTAGCCAGCTTCGAGCGGGCCATCGCGCTCAGGCCCGATTACACGATGGCTTATTATAATCGGGGCATCACCTTTAATTTTATGAAGCGCCTCATCGAGGCCCTGGCTGATTTCAATAAAGTGATTTCGCTAGAGCCAAACTATCCCTACGTTAGCGGCTATCGATTAGCGGCCCAGATGCACATCTGCTTTTGGGAGGATTTTGATCAGCGCGTTAAAGAACTTATCGGGCTTGTGGCCCAGGGCGTCATGGCGTCAACGCCGTTCCCGTTGTTGGCTATTCCAGTTCCACCGCGTACTTTCCGTAAATATGCCTCTGAATACATATTGGAAAACTATCCGCCGGCCCCCCAAGCACTTTGGCAAGGCGAGCGCTACCCACATCGCCGAATTCGGCTCGGCTATTTTTCCGGCGATTTCCGTAACCATTCGACCGCGTATCTGATCGCCGAGCTGATTGAGAAACACGATCGATCCCAATTTGAGCTCATTGCATTCTCATTCGGCACGGGACAACCTGATGAAATGTATGCGCGTCTAGCAAAGAATTTTGATCAGTTCCATGATGTCTCTATGCAAAGTGATATGGAAATCGCGACGTTGGCTAGAGAGTTGGAGATAGACATTGCGATCGACCTAATGGGCTTTACCGGAACCTGGCGCACCGGGATATTCGCGTTACGTCCGGCGCCTGTTCAAATCAACTACCATACTTACGCCGCAACCATGGGCGCACCCTACATTGACTATATAATCGCCGACCGAGTGGCAATTCCTAGAGAGAATTTCGAATATTTCTCAGAAAAGATCGTCCATATGCCTCACTGTTACGTGGTAAGTGATTCCCGCCGGCCAATCGCGGACCTTACGCCGACACGATCGACTCAAGGCTTGCCCGAGACAGGGTTTGTCTTTTGCTGCTTCAACCACCACACCAAGATTACACCCGACGTATTTACGATTTGGATGCGCTTGCTCACCAAGGTGGATGGAAGTGTATTGTGGCTAAAAGGCATCGGAAACAACGTGGAAATAAAGAGGAACCTCCAGGAGGAAGCTCGCAGAAGAAACGTCGATCCGGAGCGCTTGATATTCGCGCGACTAGTAGGAGAAACGGCTGAGCACTTGGCGAGACATCGGCATGCCAATTTATCTCTGGATACTTTCTATCATGGTGCGGGTACCACTTGTAGTGATGCCTTGTGGGCAGGATTGCCGGTCTTAACCTGCGCCGGCGACACATTAGTCAGTCGCGTAGCGGCCAGCATGCTGAATGCAATAGGTTTGCCTGAGTTAGTTACCCACAGTCATGAAGAATACGAAGCTGTGGCGCTGCATTTGGCGACGGACCCCGCCGCTCTTGCCGCGATCCGTAGCAAAGTCGCACGTAACCGCGAAATTTCACCGCTTTTCAACACTTCGATGTTCGCTGGTCATATTGAAGCTGCCTTCAGCGCCATGTGGCGTCGCTCCCAACAAGGGTTGGCTCCCGATCATATCTTCATAGATCCCTGAAATTTCAACACCACCGCCCCCATCTACCGTCTAATATTTTTTCGGAAACGAAGTCCATCGCCTAGGTCTCGTTCGGGCATTTAGGTGCAAAGCGCTTCTGCCGGCTCATTACCATCTTACCTAGCCATAACGCTATTTCCCATGTAAACGATATGGGATATAACGCAGTATTTTAGTCAAATACCCATACAAAAACTAGCAGAATTATAAAAGACGTATTATAATTATGGTTAATCGTGGGGTGATTGGAGCAGAAGGCATCTCATGAGATGGGTAAGACCGCAATCTAATTAGGAGATTAGAAATGTACCAAGAAATTCCCGAACATACAGAAAGCTATTTGGCCACCACGGCCGTGTTTGCCATGCTTGCCTTTGCAGTAGTCGTTGGCTTCATGCTGATCCACTTTTGAGGAGCCTTAGAGGCGACCCTCGGATGAAACAAGGTAAGCTGCTTCCTCCTCCCCGTCTGGGTGCCGGGGAGGAGGAAGCGAAGAAACGATTGATATCGCAGTAAAAAACGCCGCCATGATCGAAGCCGCGCGGCCGCAATAGAAGAAGTTTAAGCTGGAAGTCCAGAGAATCTAACCTCACTACCTGGCTGAATGCCCCCATCGCTAACCGAATGCCGGAAGCAAGTAATGGTTCCGTAGGCTTATATTTCTCTTAAATCCCCTGCAAGAGACCTTATTTCAAACTATATTTTTTTTAGGGTTTACCTCGCGAGGTGGCCTCACGATGTCAGGTGACTTTTTCTCAACACACTGAGGAGAACGAGCTATGTCACAACATATCCCCGAACATCCGGCTAGCTATCTTGCTGAAGCCGCTGTCATATTGATGATTCTAATTTCCGTGCTTTATATGGTTAAGGAGTGGTAAGCCTCCTGACCGATTCATTTCAAACCTTAAAGTAAAAGATCTCTATTCCCCGGCGCTTGCCGGGGATTTTTTTGGGGGGGTATAGACTGGGTTGGACCACATAGCGTCGACAGTATTAACCGACTGTCGGTGGGTAATCGTAAGGCGCGCGCTTCGCTGTTGTTGACGTCTTATCCGCTTGTGGCGTCTACCCTTCGAGTATAAATAGGTTGCTCATGATCAAAAAGTTGTAGAGGACTTATATCGATTTCATTGGAGAACATTAAACCGACGCCGTCACGGTTGAGGCGTACCACTGTGGCGGTGGTACGTTCTAATGGACCACTCTTACCCCTTTCAAGAGTAAAGGCAACATCGACTTTGGTGTGGGTGGGCAACAACATGGGCCCTGTTGTGACAAACATTCCGTGGCGGCTGACATCGAGGGAGCGCCCGCGCAATAGGCCCAATCCCTTGTAATAGATAGCAACATTGACCGCGAAAGGTGTCCGTAAGCTTAAGCGCTGTTCCATGGGTACCTCCTGCTGCGATCATCAGTTGGTGTGCCAATCTAAACTAAAATGCAAACACCCTGTTGCCAGTGCCTATAAGCCTGCTTGAAACATTCCAATCGCACTTCTGCAAGCGGGAAAGCTCTCATGTGATGAATGACAATGGAACTATTACCCGACTTGTTCAACTTCACAGATATCCCTGACCGATTCTTAGGCAGTCCCGCAGTTGGACTATTAGCGACGGAAACAAGTTCCGGTGCTAATTCATTGGGATACTAATTTTACTCCCGAGAGACCATGCGCCCACTGTTCTCGTCTGCTGTTTATTAAATATAGAACATGCTTGGGATAGGTGAAACCTAATCCCAAGCTAATCTCTATAGGCATTTACTTGCTCATGTCTGCTGGCGCAGACGCCTGGTTTTGCGGTGTGCGTATTATCTGACCTTGGCTGTTGCCGGCGGGCTGTTCGCTGTGTGGAGGGCTATTTTGAGGCGCAGAATTGTTGCCACTGTTTGTTGATGTGTCAGGTTCCGAGTGTTGCTTTTTGAGATCTTGCAGAGCCTGAATGGCGTCCATGAGGCGTGTGACCTTGGCATCAAGTTTGCGTTGTTGCTCAAGCAATAGGGGCGGCGTGGTTTGTAGGGAACCGGTAGTAAAATAAAAGTAGCTTATGACCCCCGCTACCAGAGCAACGGCGACCCCAGCCGCGATTATCCACCGTTTTTTGGGAGAAGATTGAAGGAGTTTATCCTGCTGCCAAGAAGGTTGTGTTGCCTGATGGCGTTGTGCCGTAACAGGAGCGCCCTGAGCTTCTTGAGGGTTTTGGGGTTGTGGAAAGGCAACAACGGGTTCGGCGTCGTCGCTGCCGCTGACCTTAATGTCTTGCACGGAAGCAACCTTAGTGAAAAGTTTTATGTCATCAAAGCCTTGTAAGGTCGAATCGGTTACTGGTTGGGTGGTTGCTTCGGCTTTTGGAGTTATCGCCGCTTCCACTCCCACGTCTTGACGATAACCTATGGTTGAACGCCATAACACATCATCGGAAATAAGATTCCAATCAACGGGTACAGACGGTTGTTGAGAGCTAGGGGCATTGTGCCGACGCTCGTTGATCGATTGATTATGATTGGCGTCTTCGCTGTGGGGAAAAGTTAAAACCTTATTTAAAGAGCTGGAAGTGGTATGGGATTCGGAATCATGGTCGTTGAAGGCGCCGCGCTTCATGCGATACTTCGGCGCGGTACTCAATCCGCCTTGCAATACATAAGCCTTCAATCCCTGTTGGATCAAAAGGAATGCTGCAACCGAGCTGAAATTGCCGGTATTGGAATAGACGATATAAGTGGAATCGCGGTGCAGGCGGTTGGCCTTCAATCTCAACACCGGTAGAGGCATGTTGAGACTGCCGATGAGCCCATCTATTTCGAATTCTTCGGGTGCCCTTACGTCAATGAGGACTGCGCCTTGTTCTACGAGTTCGATAGCGTTTGCGAACGGTAGGTGGTGCAACAGTGGCCTGGCCAATAATGTAATGAAGTCTTGCTTGCTGAGTCGAAGGAGGCTGCCGTCGCTAAGCATGGTGACCGAGGCGTTGCGGGGCACATTGGTGATGAGCGCCTCCTCGCCAAAACCGTGTCCTTCGGCTATTTCCGCAAGTTTCACGTCGCGCGCACCGGGTGCCGGACGTCGTGAAACACTGCAACGCCCCTGTTTGATTACGAAGTATCCGTCGGCCGGTTCATCCTGATGGATGATCACTTGACCTGCCTGGGTCTTGATCTCCTCCATCTTGGAAAGTAGGGCTTCTTTATTGGCGTCCGGAAGGTTGCGTAACATCGGTGAGTTGAGCCATTGGGTCTTCCAAGCGTCTCCCGTTGAGCCAGTGCTTGACGGTTTGGCTTTCATAGCGGGGATGATTTCCAAAATGTCGACTGGCAGAACCAGGATACGGGTGTTGGAGACGGTCAACGCCGTGAACTGCCTTGGAAAGGTGTGCGCCAAAGGGTAACGTCCCGCCTCAGTGCCCGCACTGACTTTTTGCGTGGGAAACACCGGTGAGCAAAGTTCGATCTCGCCCTCGAGTAAAAACAGGGTTCGGTTCCGGGTATCGCCCCGTTCAAAAAGGAAATTTCCGGCGGGAATCTGCTCGATGGTGGCATGCCGGGCCAGTTTTTCCAGGGTCTGAGGGTCCAATGTATTTAAAGGAATGAGTCCCTTAAAGATGGAATCCTCGATTGTCTGGGGCGATGTATTCATAGCGGCCATCTTCCTGAAGTTGAGTGTATTGACCATGAGCGGTTTGGGGCGTCAACGTTGCCTCGGTGATCTTGGGCGCTCGCCTAGGAAATGTCGGAAGATTAAGGAAGTGTATAAGGGCGGAGTGTGATGCCGTTCTCACTGAGTTGGTGCATAGTCCGCGAAATGAGAAATTTTTTATGGCTTTAGATATGCGTGCCGCATGCCGTGGGAAGCCATCAAGACGGGTTTAGGGGGAAGGTTGAGGGGCAAGCAAGCCCGCCCTAATATATAATTTTGATTTTACTGGAAAAAACGTTGTAGCAAGGGGGTGTTTTGCTTGCGTAACATCCGCGAGAACTTTCTTAATTCCAAACCGGTGAGTTCCTCCAAGGGCTTGGCGTGGACCTCTATGGTCTTGAGTGGGTCAGAATGGACCGCCTGGTTAAATGCTAAGGCAATGACGTTGGTCGTGCCCTCTGCGGGCAATAACAGCGGTTTGGCGCCGAAACAGCGATGTAATGATTGCCGAGTCCTGAGGTAGCTGGGTCTGTCACGGGCCCATAGGTTGATGGTCAATAACCCATTTTTCGTCATAAGTGTTTGGCACGCTTGAAGAAAGCGCTGATCGCCCATGTTGTCATCCATGCCGGCATCATGGTAGGCATCGATCAAGATTAGGTCGTATCGATCCGAGGATATAGCCGCTGCGTTTTGCACAAAATCAACGCCATCAGCGATATGTATATGCAATCTAGGGTCCTCGGGAAGCTCGAAATAGCTATGGGCTAGGTGGACGATCTGCTCGCGACATTCTATGGCATCTATGCTGCAACCGGGAAAGTGGCAGAGGAGGAATTTCGCGAGCGACCCGCCACCCAAACCAATGAGTAATACCTTGCGGTGTGAAGACTGGAACAGCAGACTGCTCATCATGGCGCGGGTATACGTCAGCACCAGGTAACCCGGCCGGGATAAGTCAGCGGCGCTTTGACGAGTGGCATTGCCGAAATACAACGAGCGGGTGTATCCATCATCAACTATTTCGATAGTGCCGATGCTATCTTTTGAGCGATGAATCAGTGTGCCATGGTGTTTACGCATCCCCCCCTCCATCCCTGGGTACAGCAGCCCTAGCGTGTCAACCTACGCCTTCCAGGGGGGGGTTAATTTCTTGAATACGCAGTTGGTTGGCCTTGGCGAAGGCGAGAACATATTCATAGGCGGCGGGGTTTTCATCCCGCAGGGACTCATCAAGAACCAGGCATTTTTGCCCGTTGATGATCTTGGGTTGGACGTTGCGCGCGTAGCGCAGACGGTGATCGGGCCCAAAGGTGGCCAGCGTGGCGGAGATTCGCTCTATCCAGTCACTGGGGCGGAAGCGACTGCCGTCCTCTCGGACACCTTCGATAATTAATTTTTGTGTGGCTATGTTCATGGATTATAACGGCTATCCTGGCGAATTAAGCGATGAATTGAGTGTGGGTTAAGGTTACAATTTACCCGGTTCTCGCTATTCGAACATTGTGGCATAAAATTTCAATTTGTTGGATGGCGCAAAGCGGATAATGTTCCATCTCCCCGGGGGGCTGTAACCCTGGCCATAGAGTCGGCGAATTTCCGGCGGACTTGAGTGTCAATTTAGGTGACAAATGTGTTACAGGTCCCAAAATTTCAGCTTGCGGAAGACCACGGTGATAACCCATTGACGTTTATTCTTCTTGGTAGTATTTCTCCAGCGAGCCACCGTCGACCGTAATGCCGGAATGGACATGCGTGGCAGGTGTGACAGCTCTAAAGTTGTGGACGATACGGGCGACAATTTACACAGGGAAACTATAACCAAGATGGTTCAACGATAACATGGCGGAGCTACCAGACAGCCTTCTTTATGGCGGTAATGCACCGTTCCTCGAAGAATTGTACCAGCGTTTCCTACAGGATCCCAGCTCAGTCAGCGCGGAGTGGCGGGCCTATTTCGAATCGCTGGATCCCGGCCAGGGTGAAGTAAACGAACTGGATCATGCCGCGATCCGTCATAGCCTGGTGGAGCATGCCCAGCGGCACAGAACGCCCGTCGGCCAAGGGGTCGGTGATGTCGCCGTCACGGCCAGCAAGCAGGTGGCGGTATTGCAACTGATCAATGCCTATCGCTTTCGCGGTCATCAGCAGGCCACCTTGGATCCCCTGGGGGTCCAGGAGCAGCACCCCATTGCCGAACTGGATCCGGGGTTTCACTGTTTGATGGAAACGGATATGGATACGGTGTTCAGCACCGGTTCCTTGGTGGGGGCGCCTCAGGCGACCCTGGCGGAAATCATTACCATCCTTCGCGAGGCCTACTGCCGGCATGTCGGTGCCGAATACATGCATATCACCGATACCAACCAGAAGCGCTGGATTCAGCGCAAGTTGGAAGATGTGCGCGGCCGTAGCCAATTTTCCCCGGAATTTCGACGCCAGATCCTGGAGCGGGTGATTGCCGCCGAAGGCCTGGAGCAATATCTCCATACCAAGTACGTGGGGCAAAAACGGTTTTCTCTGGAAGGGGGAGAGAGCCTCATTCCGTTGTTGGACGAACTGATCCGTCGCGCCGGTACGCGTAAGGTTCAGGAGATCGTCTTGGGTATGGCGCATCGCGGTCGCCTTAACGTCTTGGTGAATGTGCTGGGAAAGGTGACCAAGGAGTTGTTCCGCGAATTCGAGGGTCAATATGATTCCAATGACCAGGGGCTGGGCGATGTCAAATACCACCAGGGCTTTTCCTCGGATATCGAGACGCCGGGAGGTCCGGTGCATTTGGCCTTGGCCTTCAATCCGTCGCACTTGGAGATCATTTCCCCGGTAGTGGAAGGCTCGGTGCGGGCCCGTCAGGACCGGCGGGGCGACAGCCTGGGTGAGCAGGTGTTGCCGGTATTGATTCACGGTGACGCCGCTTTCGCCGGCCAAGGCGTCGTCATGGAAACCTTTAACATGTCCCAGGCGCGCGGTTACAGCACCCAGGGGACGGTGCATATTGTTATCAACAATCAGATTGGTTTCACCACCAGTAATCCCTTGGATGCCCGATCCACCCTGTATTGCACGGAGGTGGCACGCATGGTTCAGGCCCCTATTTTCCACGTCAACGGCGATGATCCCCAGGCGGTAGTGTGGGTGACGCAACTCGCCCTGGATTTCCGTATGGAGTTCAAGCGTGATGTGGTGATCGATTTGGTGTGTTACCGCCGTCATGGTCACAGTGAGGCCGACGAGCCTGCCGTCACCCAGCCGCAGATGTATCACGCGATCCGTAATCATCCCAGGGTGCCGCGGGTCTATGCCGATCGCCTCATCACCGATGGCGTGATCACGGCGGCGGATTACGACACCATGGTCAGGGACTATCACGCCACCTTAGATGAGGGTACGGTGGTGGCGCGCAATATCGTTGCCGATGGTGAGGGAAAATATTCGCGGGGGTGGGCGCCCTACGTCAACGGCGCGTGGACCGACTCCATTGATGACAAGGTTTCCCCGCAGTTGTTGGCGGACTTGGCGAAGCACGTTACTACCGTGCCGGACGGTTTCGAACTGCACCCGCAGTTGGCCAAAATCGTTGCCGCGCGTCAGGCGATGGCGGCGGGTGAACATCCCCTGGATTGGGGGTTCACGGAAATCATGGCCTATGCCACTTTGTTGAACGCCGGCTATCCGGTGCGGTTATCCGGTCAGGACAGCGGGCGCGGAACCTTTTTTCACCGCCATGCGGTGTGGCATAACCAAAAAGAGAGTGGCCACTACATCCCTCTGCAATACCTACGCGACGGCCAGGCCCGTTTTACCGTGATCGATTCACTGCTTTCCGAAGAGGCGGTGCTTGGCTTTGAGTACGGCTGCGCTACCGCCGGACCGGAAGGTCTGGTCATCTGGGAGGCGCAGTTCGGCGATTTCGCCAACAATGCCCAAGTGGTGATCGATCAATTCATCAGTTCCGGCGAGGCCAAATGGAACCGCCTGGCAGGGTTAGTCGCCATGTTACCCCATGGTTATGATGGTCAGGGTCCCGAGCACTCTTCGGCGCGCCTGGAGCGTTACCTGCAATTGTGTGCCGGCGACAATATTCATGTATGTACACCTACTACGCCGGCACAGATGTTTCATATGTTGCGCCGTCAAGCCATACGCAAGTATCGCAAGCCCCTTATAATAATGTCGCCCAAGAGTCTGTTACGTCACCCGTTATCCGTGTCGACGCTATCCGATTTGACCGAGGGTCATTTCCAGGCGGTCATGGGCGAGATCGACGATCTCAAGGAGCAGGAAGTACGCAGGCTGATCCTATGTGGCGGCAAAGTCTATTTTGATCTCTTGAAGCAGCGTCGTGACCAACAGCGCAGGGATGTCGCCATTATTCGCGTCGAACAGTTGAACCCTTTTCCCCGCGAGATGCTGGTGAGCGAGCTGCGTCGCTATCCCGTGGCGAAAGACATTGTGTGGTGCCAAGAGGAGCCCGAAAACCAGGGGGCTTGGCGTTATATGCAGCCTTATTTACTGGACCTTCTAAAATCGGGGCAGGTTTTGCATTATGCCGGTCGTCCCGCCTATGCCGCGCCGGCGGAGGGTTCAATGGCCAAACATCAGGCGGCGCAATCCTCGCTTCTTGCCTCGGCCCTGGGAGAACGGGTTAAGGCGCAAAAAGGCAATATGCGCATTGCATGAATAATAAGGCAGGGAGCTATCAATGCTGATCGAAGTGAA
>CAYWIQ010000004.1:0-20732 GCA_964458405.1 uncultured Chromatiaceae bacterium | reverse complement strand
CCTACCACCAAGCCCGCCAACAACAAGAACAGTATCGCTGGTAACTTGAGCCACCACGCCAACCACTGGCAGGCTATGCCCAACACGACGATCAGCGCCAGGGTAAGCATGGCATGTTCCATCATGCGGCGACCCTTCCCGCATCATGTTGCGCCTGACAGCCAAGCATCGTAAAAGGTAGGCTGCTTGCCGCTATCAGGCACATGGCACGCGGCAACCAACCATCGCGCGCCGGTGCAATATCAATGATGCCCTTCCTTGGAGTCGGCCAAACGATCCATCAAGGCAAACAACACTCCGGATACGACTAGGGTAATGTGGATGGCAACCTTCCATTTTAATTGATCCTCATTCAACACCTTATCAAGATTGACAAACCCCTTCAGCAGCTCGATAGCGGAAATCGCGACGATGGAGGCAATGAGTTTAAGCTTGAGTCCCGAGAAGTCCACCTTACCCATCCACTCCGGCTTGTCCTCGTGACCCGCCGTATCGATCTTGGACACGAAGTTTTCATAGCCGCTGAAAATGATGATCAGCAACAGGTTGGCTACCAACGACATGTCCACTAATGTCAGGATAGCAAGGATGGCTTCGCTCTCGGAAGAATCCAGGATATGCGGTGCCATATGGATAAATTCCTGGATAAACTTGACCAGCAACAAAAACACCGCGCCCACTAAACCAATATAGAATGGTGCCAGCAACCAACGACTGTTGAACATCATGCTTTCCAAGGCTAGTTCAAATTTTCGCAACATAGGCTTATCTATCCATAGCTAAGCGGCGCCCGTGGCCGCGACGTAACCACATTGTAACCGTACCGGGCGCCCAAACAAGACAGGCGGGGCAAAATATACTCTCGACAATGGAGATCAAACATACTGGACGGCGCGCTAAGACGCCTTCCGAACGCAAAGAGAGAATCGGTCTAACTTGCCAAACAGCCGGAAAACCCGGTTGAGGCATACCCTCAACCATCGGGCACTAATTCATCAGCAATTTTGCTCGCCCAAATAGCGGCTGACGGTGTTGTGCGTCACCGGAGGGCTAAAGTAAAAACCTTGCATGGCATCGCAATGATGTTCCCGGAGAAAATCCAGCTGTTCTTCGGTTTCGACACCTTCGGCAACCACTTTGATACCCATAATGTGTGCCATTGAAATGATGGCGCTGACAATGGCAACGTCATTGGCGTTATCCGGCAGACCACTGACGAAAGAGCGATCGATCTTGATGTCCGTGATCGGCAGATTTTTTAAATAACCTAGATTGGAATACCCCGTCCCAAAATCATCTATGGAAAAACGCACACCGAGCGTCGCCAACCTGCGAATTGCATCTGAGGCAACATCGGCATTATGCAACAATAGGTTTTCGGTGATTTCAATATCCAAGCAGTTCGGATCAAACCCAGTCTCAGTCAAGATCTTGGTCACAACATTGTAGATCTGGCCGTCAGCGAATTGGCGCGGCGAAACATTGATTGCCAGACGCCTATCGCCTGCGGCACCGTTATTCTCCTTAAATTGCCGATATGCACAATCAAGCCGGTTTCTTCGGCGACCGGTATAAATTTTTCCGGTAACGTCAAGGTATCATCGGATTGACGCCAACGGAGCAGCGCCTCCATTCCCTGAACGCATCCGCTAGCGACATCCACCAAGGGTTGGTAGTAGAGTTCGAACTCGTTCTGATCCATTGCGTGGCGCAAAGAGTTCTCCAACCCCAACCGGGCCTGCGCCTTGAATATCATCTCCGACGAATAAAATTCGTAAGTGTTACCGCCACGCTCTTTGACGCGATACATAGCAATATCGGCGTTGCGCAGCAAACCGTCCACATCATTTTCATCGAACGGATAGACGGTGATACCGAGACTGACATTGGTATAAAGTTCATGACCATCCACATAGAAAGGCTGCCCTAACTTGTCCAAGATCACCTGCGCCACTCGTCCCGCGGCCTCGGGATGCGTCATATCGGCCAGTATCAGTGTAAATTCGTCTCCGGCGAGCCGTGAAACGGTATCACCCTGGCGAACACACTGCCGGATGCGCTCAGCAATGGCCTGCAGGAAGTGATCACCTGCGCGATGACCGAGGCTGTCGTTGATGCGCTTGAAATGATCGAGATCGATAAAGATCACTCCGACGAAACGATCACGACGATTGGCGTCGACCAGCGCCCGCTTGAGACGATCGGTGAACAATACCCGGTTGGGCAACCCGGTCAAAGGATCGTAATGGGCCAGATACTGCAGGCGTTCCTCAGCGCGTTTACGTTGGATGACGCCGCCCAACTGGGCGGCCACCGATGAAATAAACTGAATCAAATGCTCATTAGGTCTATACGCTATGGGCATGAACAATTCGAAGACCGCAATGGCCTCGTCATTAGCAATCACTGGCACGCCCAGGGCAACCGTATCATGAGCGATGGCGTTGGCCATGTTGGTTCGCGGGAAATCCGGAGCGCATGTCACGTCTGGAATGCATATCGCCTGCTTCGAAAGCCACACCCGACCGGGAAGATCCTCGCCCAAGGTTACCGTATCATTTACACTCAGCATCCGCAGCAATTCGAGGTCGCGGTCCCGACAACGGTATGCAGTGCTGCACTCCAATAGTGTGCCGGACGGGTTCGGCATCCATACTTGTACCAATGACCAATCGGCGATTTCGAAAATCTTGTCCATGGCGATCTCAATGGCCGATTCGACGTCGGAAGCAGTACTCACTGTTTGCGCGATGCTCTGCAGCAATCTCAGCTCATCTTCGGTACGACGCTGTTTGCGGCGGCGTTCCGCATCGCACAATTCACGATTGATGGCGGGCAACAATCTCTTGAGATTGTTCTTCATAACGTAATCTTGGGCACCCGCCTTTAGCGCAGCTACCGCCGTCTCCTCTCCCAAAGTGCCGGACACGAATATGAAGGGAATATCCATACCGCGGTCGCGAATGATGGAGAGCGCCTTGGCGCCGCTGAACCCAGGCATGGCATAGTCCGCCAAAACGATATCCCATTCATGCTGATCGAGGGCCTCGATCAAGCTCCGATACGAATCGACGCAACTGCATTCTATCGCATAGCCGCCACGCTTTAATTCGAGAAGGACTAATTCTGCGTCATCCTCGGAATCCTCCACGACTAAGGCCTTAATATTTTTTTCACGATACCAACCTCAACCCTTCGCATTCAGACCTTTGGCCGTTAATGCGGCAATGCCTGATTCAAGAGCAACCAATACAATCCCAATTGGCGCGCCGCTTCAATGAATTCGTCGAAGCTGACGGGCTTGCGCACATAACTATTGCAACCTACTTGATACCCTGAAATCACATCTTGATCTTCCTTTGATGACGTTAAAATGATGACCGGCAGCAACTCGGTGCGTGGTTCGGCGCGAATACGGCGCAGCACTTCCTAGCCGTCTATCTTAGGCAATTTGAGAGCGAGGAGTACAATTTGGGGAAGATCAGTTGGATCACGTTTCTCATAGGCACCGGTGGCAAAGAGGTAATCCAAGGCCTCGGCGCCGTCGCGAACCACGACCACTGCGTTCTGAATATTATTCTTTTTGAAGGCCCGCAATGTAAGCGCTTCGTCGTCGGGATTATCTTCCACCAGCAATATGCTCCTATCCATCATAAGCCACTCCTACAAAGAAAATTACAATTTCGCGCCTTGCGCTACTACGCTCTCCGCCCATATTTTTCCTCCACCCTAATGACCGATCGATGTACTATCGCCAGCGCAAATGCTGGTATTGAATTTCATAGAAGCCAGGCTCGGGAACAACCGGCACAGATCGGCGATATCGAAAATCCATCCGCCGATGATCGCTATTCCACTGATTGTTATGACCATTGTGGAGGCAACGCGTGAAAACTTATGAAAGGGAGGGAAGGCTACTACTATCGGAGAAGAAGGGGAAACTGTAGTATCTGGCCGCACTATGCAGGCTCTCCTCTACGCAGCGAACCATTACGCTCACCACGACCACTAGCACACCGAATCCTCCCCTTGCCAAGCGCAATGCACAAAAATTCGCCCGGCTGAGAGACGCTTCGATGATGGTTACCCGTCCCTGGGTTTATCGTCTATCTTGTGTCTCCACACCCTTCATCCAACGCAATCCTTAGCGCCAACCAGGCCGCCAAGAACGTATACGTTATTCACAAATTATCAGACTAACTACAAAAAATATTCAAGCTACTAAATGTAATGAAAATAACGTTCTGGTTGCATTGCGTGTCGCCACTTCGATTGTCTAGTTGACCGGTGGGTATTTAATCGCGCCCTCGGTCACGCTTACAATAGCAGCCAAATTCAAATCGAGCTCCTTTGCGCCATAACGATGAGCGACTCTGCGGATGAGGTGAATGTGATCAGCGAATATCAGCGTGTGGTGGCTACACAATCGATATTAGCCAGAATAATGGAGGTTTAACGGCTTGGGCCGCAGCAGATTTTCGGTTTCAAGTCCGTTGGGTATTGCCGATCACGCGCATTTTGTGCTGTTCGGTAACACGGCGATATAGTTTGGCCATTTGCCTGGCCATGACCGGCGCCGCCCACGACTCGACATAATTTTTACCTGCAAGGCTGAGACGCTCGGCCAATGCCTCATCTCCCAGAATGCGCAGCACGGCCGCGGCAAATTCCCGCTCATTTTCCCTGACCACCTCGGCACCGCAGCTGGGTCGCAGTACATCCTTGGTTCCCATCACCGCCGTGGACACAACCGGCACCCCCACAGCCATCGCCTCCAATAACACCAAACCCTGGGTCTCGGTGCGTGATGCAAACACCTTAATATTAGCGGCGCGATAACAATCCAGTAGTTCCGATTCACGGGCCATGTTTCCCACGAACAACACGTTATTGATCAGCCCCAGGGTCTGTACCTCACGGCGCAGCGAAGGTAGCGCCGGCCCCTCGCCGGCCACCACTAACAACACGTCGGCTCTGGTCTGTTTGACATGTTGAACCGCGCGCAACAAGAAGCTGATATTTTTTTCGAACGCCACCCGACCCACGTGAAGCAACACGGGTCGGGTCTTCGCAATGTCGTGCTGAACACGAAAACGTGCCCCGTCGCCGCCCCGGAACTGATCCATCTGTATGCCGGTGGGTAATATCTCCATGGGCGTTGTCACGCCGTAACCACTCAAAACATCGCGCATGGCCGTGGACGGCACAACCACGGCGTCCATTTCGTTACATTGAGACCGGGAAAATCGTCTTGCCGCATAGCGCAGCAACCATTTGGGTAAAAACGGTACATAGTGATACAGATATTCCTCGAAGAAGGTGTGGTAGGTTTCGAGGCGCGGGATACCCAAGCGCCGAGACAGGGCTACACCGGCATAGTGGGCTACAAACGGTGTTTGAATATGGATCAAATCGAAGTCCCGACGCCGCAGCTCGCCGCTAAGTTGCAGGACACGCCGTTTGCGCATCATGCGATCCTCTGGATCAAGCATGACAACCCGTGACGGTATTCGAATCAAGCGCGACGCTTGCACATCATGTCGGCCGTAGTCAGGGGCGATTACCGTGGCCTCGTGTCCCAGTGCCTCGAGTTCCCGCCAAAAGGTTTGCAGTGAAGTGGATACACCATTGACGCGAGGAAAGAAGACGTCCGATATGAATAGAATGCGCACGGTTGTTAACTAGCGGCCTCCGCCGCAGCGGATCGTAAATTCGGTCACGGTAGGACCAAGAAACTTCCCCGCGCCAGCAAGGCGCCGATCAGCGCGCCCGCGAAGATATCGCTGGGATAATGCAGGCCCAATATCACCCGCGACATGGCCACCAACGTGGTAAAGGGGACCAATATCCAGGCAAGGTGGGGGTAATAGGACAAGGCGACCATGGTAAAGGCCACGGCGTGCAAGGTATGCCCGGACGGAAAACTATAGCGATCCAACGGGGCGGTAGCCAGGGTTATCCCGCCATGTTGAATATAGGGCCGCTGCCGAATTAGATGCGATTTCAAATACTTGTACAACACCAGGCAAGCCAGCGCCACAAAAGCCATGTGCATGGACACGCGAACCGCACCCATGCCGTACCACAGCGGTAGCATGAGCATCAGCACATACCAGAATACCCCGTCGCCCAACCGGCTCACGGTGATGAATATCTTTTTGATCGCCGGATGGCGGCAAGCACGATTACACAGCTCGCACAGCACCAGTTCCCGGCTTTCCATACGTTTGAAGGCGGAATGCATACGCATGCCCCTAACCTGATTAACCTGTTGGGGGTAATATCGGCCAGCAACGTGTATATCGCGTGAATATCAGATGAATATTTTGTGACGCCCCGTTGCCTTCGGCTCAGTGAGCATTCAACCTCGACTGCTCTGAAAGGTTCCGGTCAACTGCGGCGACCGCGCCAAGGTCTGGTACACCACGCAATAGCGTTCGGTCAGTTTCAGCAACGAATCCAGCTGTTCCGACGATGCATCACTGTCCACCTCGAACGCGAGGCGGATTGCAGTGAATCCTACCGGCACCTCCTTGGTGACCGCCAACGTTCCGCGAAAATCCAGATCGCCTTCGGCGCTGACCACGGCGTCGCGCAATGCAACGCCGATAGCGGTTGCCACAGCGCTCAGGGTGACACCGGCGCAGGCCACCAGGGCCTCCAATAACATGTCTCCCGAACACAGCGATAGGCCGTTCCCGCCAGTGGCGGGATGCAGGCCGGCCCGCGCCATGGCCCGCCCCGTTTCGACATTACAGGTGATACCTTCACCTATACGGCCCCGTGCCTTAAGGGTGATGTGCGCCGCCTGGGGATGTTCACGATATTGTTGTTTGAGCGGTGCCTGAGCCGCTTTGAGTTGATCCGCATCCATCGCCTTACTCCGAATGTTAAATTGTCCCGGCTAACGCAACCTTCTTAACACGCAACACTGGATAAAGAATAGAATACAACCGTGTCGCCGATATTCGGAGAGCCGATCCGCGGATATTCCGTCCCGTATGCAAACATCGCCAAGACAGGCTCGGCTCAGCCGGGCATTCATGAGAGTCACCGCGCCCGTTACCGGAGACACTCGGCATATGGTCTAACCCTTCTAAGGCGCCCGAATAACAGCCGGCACGTTGTGCAGCATCCACTTCATGAGCACGATTTCCGTCCAGAGGATAACCATGAACAGCAGCGTTTAGGGCAGTGAATTATGGATTGTTCCTGTTAAAGGACACCATAAATCTATAGGCGAATCTGGAATCATCCTGAAAGGTCTTGGACGTCAAGTTTTGATCGATATATTCGTCGAACGTCGGTAGACCATTGGCTATATCCATATTACAGAATCCCATCGACCAATACTCGAAGTTTCTCTGCTGAATGTCGTCACTTATGATGGAGATGACGTTTTTGTGGCGCTTATCCTGTTTAATCTTTTCGAACAATTCCAGTACCGCTTCCTTAGCACCCTCCAGCATCTGCATGAAGCTTCCACCCTTGTAGAGCAGCATACCCGTCACTTCGAGATTCAGATTATTTTCACGGCTCTGCTCCAGCAGCGCAAATAGCTCATCATCACTCATCGGCGCCGATGCCGAACTTACGTAGATCAAATAGAACATAACCCTCTTTCTCGCTATTAATGCATGTAGGATTGTATTGTACAGATACAACGGCGGCGACGAAAAATACTCCACCCGTTACCGTCAGCCTACTCTGCAATGCGGCTTGCGCCTCTTGTACGACGACACGCAGACTGCCGCACATAATAGATATGCCAACATCTCGCGCAAGGCAGGCGAGAATGTTGAACAATCGCACCCATGATAACTATTGATTAATCTCCGATGGCCGCCGACATCATTAACTCGTCAAAATTTTGCGTGATGATTGTCACGAATTGGCGCGCATGAAAAAATCACCAACGAGATCATAGACACAGGAACCGCTCGATTGCAGCGGGTTTGGCTACTTCAAAAGAGGTACGACTATCCACAGACGAACCAACGATGGCGCGAGGTTTCTAAAGTTTAATGGTGAAAATACTCCCCGCCTGAGCGGGGAAGCCATGGGAAAAATTAATAACGCGTTTGCAAAGATATCCGTTGCCTTCAGCGTGCGCTGCTACTGCATGACTGCATCATGCGGTAACCCGCAGCACGGAATTCGTGCCGCCCATGTCGTTGGGTACCCGTACTGGATTGACCGGGTCTTCTTGCCACTCGCCGTCAATGATCACCCGATATTGATATGCACCCGGCGGCACCTTGAGGACCTTCTGCACGGTACCGTTGAATGTGCGGGTCTCCACCAGGTAGTCCGGGATCCAATCGTTGAAATCGCCGGCGATCTGTAACTCCCGCCCCATGAAGTGATGATAACTGAGAACTACCCGCCGCTCGCCGACAAATCCAACACTTTCACTGTAGGTCATGCTGGGCTGCGCTACCGGCTGGTCTGTACTGATCTGCGTTTCCTCTACGGACTCGGTCACCTCTCCGGTCAACAACTCGGTTAGATTCAGAAAGTCTTCCGCCACCGCCGACTTCGGCGCATAGTCGATTACCGACCGACCGGCGCCGGCCGCCTCCCGTACCCGCACACTCTCCCTGATCATCACCGGCAACAGTTCATCCGATAAGTCTCGCCGCAGATTCTCCAACAAGGTACCCGCTAAACGGGTGCGGGCGTTGACCCGCGACGGCACGATCTTGAGCTCCACATAGCCGCCATGGCGCTCGCACATCTGCGTGACCACTTCCCGTACCCGTGAGATCCCGTCTAGGGCGAAGGAACTCAGTTCGATAGGGATTAATACCTGATGGGCGGCGCGGATGGCATTGACCGCCAGGATATTGAGCGCCAGGTGACTATCCAGCACCACATAATCATAGCGCCGTCCCAGCATCAGCAATTGTTTAAAGAGTTCGGTTTCAGGGTCCTGGCGAAATGCCAAGCGCTGTTCGACAAAGGCGAGATCGGGCAAGCCTGGCACCAGGTCAACGCCCTGTGCCACCGATGGCACAATGACGTTGGACAAATCGAGGTCGCCCATAAAGACATCATAAAGGCTTGCCCAAGTGTCTTCGGGCTTGACGCCCAGCCCCATTGCGCAATGACCTTGTGAATCCATGTCGACGAGGAGGACGCTCAATCCCTTGCGTCCCAAACATGCTGCGAGGTTGATGGCGAAGGTGGTTTTTCCACACCCACCCTTTTGGTTGGTAATGGCTATAACATTCATTCCCTGTCCTCCATAAAACCTTATGTAATAATCCGTTGGTTTTTTACTCCGCTAAACCCTACCTCCTTCCAGTTGGGACACGCGCCGCGGCGGCTAACATTGAAAACACAGACACCGGTCTTCCCGGCAAGCAGAACCACCCCGGCCCCCAGGCCACCTCTTCTTTAAAAGAAAGGGACACACCCTGTATCCCCTCCTCCATCCATGGAAGGGTGGGAGATAAACTCCCTCCCTTGTTGCGGAAGAATGCCCCCATTGAGGCCGGAGTGGTAACTCTTGAAACCAGCTGAACATTTGAGCCTTGGACGTAGATCGCTCAGCATTAGATTGGATGCGATCCCCTAAATCGCGCGACCCCGTTTTCCTCGCAAACCGATTAAACCGCTGTCCAACTCGATGCCAGCGGGATGCTATGCGGCGCTGGACAACGTGCCACATGCTTGATCGAGTACGACTGCGAATGAATGTATCCAGGATAATTGCGCGCCACCGCACGACACACAGAGCGGCAATAGATAAAACAAAAAGAAAGATATTAGAGGTGACGGGGCTAGTACGGTGACGGAGTAACCACCGCCACTGTTTGTATTCGAAAAATTCAAACATCCGACGGGCATCACATCCCGTATCGGCCATACCCACCCCCCTGTGGTGGTCCTTAACCGCTAAGTTAAGTCTCAATCTTGACAAATGTCAAGTCATGGAGATTGGGTTGATGTTTTCGGAGCAAACCCTTGGGATGCATTTTGTAAGAATTTTGCGAAGCGACAATCCTGCGCTCATCCGGAGTTCAACAGTCCACGCAGATTGGCCAAATGCGCCTGGCCGCGTTCCTGGCGCTGCACAGGATCCACTTGACGCTTACCGCCCTGCCATTGCAAATCATCTCCAGGCAACTCGCCAAGAAAGCGGCTGGGTTCGCGCGGCACCATCTCGCCACCGCGCTTGCGTTTAGCGGCGAAGGTAAAGGTCAAGGTCTTACGCGCGCGGGTGATGCCCACATAGGCCAAGCGCCGTTCCTCTTCGATATCGTCCGCTTCGATGCTGGTACGGTGCGGCAACAGCGATTCTTCCATACCCACCAGGAACACGTGGGGAAACTCCAAGCCCTTGGCGGCGTGCAGGGTAAGCAGATGCACGCAATCGGCGCTGGTTTCCTCATCGCCGCGATCGAGGATATCCATCAGACTCATGTGCGCCACCAAATCGGTGAGGGTCTTGTCTTCGCTGGTTTGCTCTGCCACCCGCTGCATCCAGCTGACCAATTCCCAAACGTTGGTCATGCGCCGCTCGGCGCTCTTTTCATCCTTGCTGCTATCCCGCAGCCACTGTTCATAGTTGGCGCCGGCGATCAAGTCACGCACCGCGGCGATGGCATCGCCCCGCTGACCTCGGTCGCCCAGTTCCACCAACCACCTGGTAAATTCTTCGAGACGGGTCGCGGCACGCTCGGACAACTGACTCCTGAGCCCCAACTCAAAGCAGGCGGCGAACAGGCTGATGCCGCGCCCACCGGCATAGTCGGCCAGCTTCTCCACGGTAGTGGGACCGATCTCGCGCCGCGGCACGTTGACCACGCGCAGGAAGGCACTGTCATCGTCGGGATTCACCAGCAGGCGCAGATAGGCCATGATGTCCTTGACCTCGGCGTAGCTGAAAAACGAGGTGCCGCCGCTGAGATAATAGGGGATGCGCTGTTCGCGCAAGGTCTTTTCGAACAAGCGCGCCTGATGATTGCCGCGATAGAGGATGGCGTAATCGCGGAAATCGGTGCGCTGCTTGAACTTGTGACTCAAGATCTCCGAGACCACCACTTCCGCCTCATGCTCGTCGTTGCGGGTCTCGATCACCCGCAGCGGTTCACCATAGCCCAGTTCACTCCATAGACGCTTCTCGAACACATGGGGGTTATTGGCGATCAGCTGGTTGGCGACCTTGAGGATACGGCCAGTGGAACGGTAGTTTTGCTCCAGTTTGATCACCTTGAGATTGGCAAAATCCTGCTGCAACAAGGCGAGGTTTTCCGGTTGGGCGCCGCGCCAGGCGTAGATGGATTGATCGTCGTCGCCCACCGCAGTGAGGGCGCCGCGCGGCCCGGTCAGGATGCGCACCAAATGATACTGGCCGCTGTTGGTATCTTGATATTCGTCCACCAACAAATAGCGGATGCGATTTTGCCAGGCATCGAGGATTTCGGGGTGGCGCTCGAACAAACGGACCGGCAGGTAAATCAAATCATCGAAATCCACCGCATTATAGGACTTGAGGTGGCGCTGATATTGGCCGTACAGTCCCGCCGCCAAGGCCTTGTGCGCGTCACCGCCGGCGAGCGCTATGGCTTGCTCGGCATCCACCATGGCGTTTTTCCAGGAGGAGATCTGCCGCTGCACCGCGCTGACCTGACTGTCGTCGCTGAATTCCCTGCGCAGCAGATCGCGAATCAGACCGGCACTGTCATCGGCATCGAGGATAGAGAAATTGGAACGGTAACCCAGGGCCGCCGTCTCGCGGCGCAAGATATTCAATCCCAAACTGTGGAAGGTGGAAATCCGCAGGCCCTGTGGCTTCTTACCGCTCAGCAGAGCGGCAACCCGGCCTTGCATCTCCCGCGCCGCCTTGTTGGTGAAGGTCACTGCGGCGATATGCTGCGGCGCGATGCCGCAGGTTGTGATGAGATGGGCGATCTTGTGGGTAATCAGCCGGGTCTTGCCGCTGCCGGCCCCCGCCAACACCAGCAGGGGACCTTCCAAATAGCGCACGGCGGCGCGCTGCTGGGCATTGAGACTCACGGCCATTCCTCGGGTAACGTTTACTTCAACAAGGGCGCGGCTTAAGATTCTTCACACCGGACGGACCACGGCCAGCGCCGGATACATGTTACCCGTTATTTTGTTCAGGCGCGCTCTTGACAAGATGGGCGAGGAACGGTTTGCTGGCCTCGCCGAAATACACCGACAGATGGGGAAAGGGTATCTCTATGCCCCCTTCGTCGAAGGCCTTCTTCACGCGGCGCTGAAACTCCCGTCCCACATCCCACTGTTTGATCGGCAAGGTCCTGGTACGGCCCTTGATGACCACCGCCGAATCAGCGAACTTATCGACGCCGAAGATCTCCACGTCGTCGAGCATCAACGGCCCGAATTTCGGATCCTGGCGCATCTCGGCGCCCACCTGCTTCAACACCGCTACTACCTTGTCGGTATCTTCCTTATAGGCCACGCCGATGTCGAAGACGAAGGCAGACCATTCCCGGGTCATATTGGCGAGGGTGCTGATCGTACCATTGGGAAAGGTGTGCACCGTGCCGCTGAGATCGCGCAGCACGATGGTGCGGAAGTTGATCCTCTCCACCAGACCACCGGTGCCATTGATGATCGCCACGTCGCCGACCCGTACCTGGTTTTCCAGTATCATGAAAAACCCGGCAATCACATCCCTCACCAGATGCTGGGCACCGAACCCCACCGCCACGCCGACCACACCGGCACTGGCCAGCACAGGCCCGATGTCCACCCCCAGTTGCCGCAAGATCAGCAAAATGGCCATGACCCACATGAAGATGATCACTGCTTGGCGCAGCAGGCGTGCCAGGGTCTCGGCGCGCTTGGCCGCCTCATCAGGTATTTCACCTTCCGCGTGCCCCTTGGCGATCAGGGTCTTCTCCAGACGCTGGAGCAACTTGCGCACGATCCCCATGAGGATCCACATCAGGACGAGAATCAGCAAGATCCTCAGTCCGGCGAAGATGATGTCTTCCCATTTAATGGTACGGAAATAGTTCAAGAACACATCCATGATTGTTCTCCGTTTGCTGTGGGATCGGCCCGCGGCTCAGGCGCCGTAAAGATCATATTCCCGCCGCCGCGGGCACGCATTAGCGTTCCAGGAGCTTTGCCGCCAAGGGCCGGTATTGCAAACCGTAAAACATCTGCAGGTAACGCCGCGTCTCGTCACGCTCCAGATTAGTAACGTATTTCCAGAAGCCGTAGATGCGCGACAAGGTCATCATACGCTCCGCGTACAATTCCCAAGTATAGCGTCGTTGTACCCGTTGCACGGCGCCGTCGGATATCTTTTGCCAATAATCGGCCTCGTCGCGACAACGGCCGAAGAATTCCGCGATGATCTCAGCGGCGCGATCGCCGTGATTGGGATCAATGTGAAAACCGGATACGCCATTCTCGATAATCTCCAGGGGCCCGCCGTACCAGGTAGCGAAGGTGGGTAGTCCGGAGGTCATGGCCTCGATGACGGTGAGGCCGAAGGCCTCGAACAGTGCCGGCTGGACAAAGGCGCCACGGCGATCGGCGATGTAACGATACAACTCGCCGGTAAAGTTTTTCTCCAGGCGCAGCCCCAACCAGCGCATGTCGTTATCGAGCTGATAACGGTCCATCAATTCATGCATGCGGGCGATCTGCTGTTGTTCCTCGGCATCGCCGGATTGAGCAGCATCGATATAGCCCGCCACCACCACGAGGTTGGCCTGCTCGCGCAATGCCTGGCTTTGACCATACCATTCCACCAAGCCCGTGATGTTCTTGATGCGATCAAGGCGCGCCATGGTAAACAACAGTGGCTTATCGTGATTTACAAGATGACCGCGCGCACCGGCAAAGTCCGCCTGGTAGATCATGGCCTCTATTTCGTCCACCAGCTTGGTCAAGCGCCGCGATTTCTCACTGTAGGGAAAATACACCTGGGCGTCGGCGCCGGGCGACACGATGTTGAACTTGGGGTCGAAGGGATCCATGCCCTGCACCACACGATAAAGTCCCGGCATAGTAAAGGCGCTGTAGCTCTCGTATTGGCCGACGCTGTCTTCGCGGCCGGCGATCTCTTGGTAGGTACTGGTTACGATGAAATCGGCGGCGTTCATGGCGATAAGATCGGCGGTGAACTGGCAACTGAAGTGATATTGGGGTTCGTTATCGCGCCAGTAGAGATCGGACATCAGATACTTGGTCTTCTCCAGAGCGTGAGCGATGTTGCACTGGGTCACGTGCAGGCGCTGCGCCAACAGGGTGGCCACCAGATTGCCGTCGGAGTAGTTGCCCACGATCAAATCCGGACGCACGCCCAGTTCCGCCAGCACCTCCTTTTCCACTTCAATACTGAAGCGTTCCAGATAGGGCCAGATCTCGAAACGCGAAATCCACTGCTGGATCACCTCATCGTTGGTGCCGCGGAACGGTACCCTTAGAATCGCGGCGTTGCGCGTGCCGGCGATGTCTTCCAGGCGCTGATTGCAGGTAGTGCCGTGGGGTGCCTCGGGAATCAGCCGCGTCACCACCAGAATCTTGGGTTCGATGTCCAACCCTTGCTCCTCGAGCCGTTCACGCATCTCATGCTCCAGGGCCCGAACCTGGTCGAGGATGTAGACGATCTGGCCACCGGTGTCCGGCAGGCCCAGGACATTGGCCTGGCCGAAATAACCGTGGGGCGACAGGATCACCATGCTGAAGATCATGGGAATGCGGCTCAGAAACCGCTCCAAGGTACTGGGTTCCGGCGCCTCGAGGATATCGGACAGCAACCCCAGGGTTTCACGCATGCGCGCCGCCGTGCGCCCCCAGCCCGGCTCAAGGCCGATGCCCTGCAACGCCGACCCGACCTGCTCCCAACCGGCATCGGCGGGTTGACGTGCCAGATAGTCATCCGCGTCGCGCAGACAGCGGCGCAACTCCGCCACATCATTGATGCGGCTGCTCAACATCAATTGCTGGCCTTGAACCTGGTGCACGCGCAGAAAATCCAACAGGCGCAAATCACCCTTTCCCAACGCCTGAAACAGCTGGCTGGACAGTCTGCGATTAAGAAACTCCACACCACGGCCGATGGAGCGCGTCTCCTGCAGCTTGGGGAATTCGCGGTTGAAGGGACCGATGTCGAACTCCAACGCCCAGGGATCGACACTGCCGCCGTTCACCAGGTATTCCTTGAATTGCAGATATTCCGAGACCGAGATGCTCTCGATATCCAGCGACTCGGTATGGATGCGGAAATGACGCGACCGCGCCACATAACGACGGGTCACGAAGTAGATCCATGGCGTCGAGACCGCCGCCTCCTGGGTAATGCGTACTGTGTCCGCAAGGGGCGAATCGAGTAAGCCGCTGAAATCATTGTCGGCACAGAACGCGGAAAACTCGTCCCACAACTCCGAGCGCAGCAAATAGGGTCTACCCAGCGCGGCATAGCGGCGCAACAGCAAGTACACCGCCTCGCGATGGGTTTCGACGAACGCGACTATATTATTTTCATCATTCATTGTTATCGCCTTGTTCATGGCTCGCACGTAACGAACCGAAGAAATCGTAATGTTCTATGCCCTCGAGGATGCCCCATGCATAGTGGCCGTCGGCGAAATAAATGCGCTCACGGTCACGCAATGCCTCCAGCTCCTCACTGTGATTGCCGACCACCACCCCCAGGGTGTTGCCACTCAGCATCTCGGCATCGTTGCCGGAATCGCCGGCCACCAAGATACTGTCGAACGGAATGCCCCATTTATCCGCCAAATAACGGATAGCACTGCCCTTAGAGGCGCGCACCGGCAAAATATCCAGATACATGCCATGTGAAAAGACCACATTAGCGTGTAAATGTTTCTGGCGCAGATGCCTGGTAATCTCCGCTATGCTGGGTGCCTTGGCCGGGTCAATAAAATAACTGATCTTGTAACGACGCTGCTCCGCTGCACCCTGCATGCGTACTCCATTTATGTTCTCCATCGCCTCACGTATGGCCTGCGGTTCCCAGCGGTAATCCAAATGCTGTTGATATCCCGGGTCCGGCTCCATGGAATCCCGGTAATAAATTTCGGTGCCCACCGCTGTGACCAATACATCCGGTAACGGCACTTTCCATTCCTTCAACACCTTGAGCACACTCTCGTGACGGCGGCCGGTGGCGATACCGAAACCCACCTCGCCGTTGGCGTTGCGTAGTTTTCCCAGCAAGGCCTGTAATGCCTCCCAGTCGCCGATGAGGGTATTGTCGATATCACTCACCAGCAAACGGTCCGCCGTCGGCAACTTGCTCTTGACGGCCGCAGCCGGTCGGCGCCGCTGTGATTTCTTTATAACTTTATCTACCTCTTGCAAATATTTCTTAACATGGCCGGCCCAGGAAAAATGGCGATGGGCACCCTGTACACCGCTTTTCGACCAACGGCGCCATTGAGCATGGTCTGTGATGGCCTCGTACAAAATCTCACCGAGGCGGGTAGCATCCAACGGATCAATCAACCTGCCGTTCTTGCAATAGCCCACGATGTCACGCGGCCCGCCGTCCTCGGTGGCGATAATGGGCAGACCGCTGGCGGCGGCCTCGATCAGGGTCAGGCCGAAGGGCTCGGTGAGGGCGGGATTGACGAACACCCCGCCGCTTTTGGCGGCCAAGCGATACAGCTTGGGCACATCGTCGGCGACATGGTGTTTAGGATAGGCCGCTCGCCCATAGAGGTCATAACGGTCGATCAATAACAGGATCTCGTTCAGCACACCGCGCGGCCCCTTGTCCAAGGCCTGAATATCGTCGCGGTTGCCGGCGACTAACACGAGATTGGCGATATCCTGCAGGGCGCGATTGCCGCCGTAGGCATGCAGCAAGGTGGCGATATTCTTGCGTTCATCCGCCCGTGACAAGGCCAGGATCATGGGCTTACGCGGTTCGCGGAGAAAACGTTCCAACTCCTGGAAGATCGGTGGCCGGAACCAGCCACGGCGTGGTGGATAGAAGCGATCCAGTTCCACGCCCGGCGGAATGACGATCATGTTTTCCGGTTGGTAATTGTCGTAGACGCTGTATTGCTGTTCCACTTCCTGGCTGGTGCTGGCGATCACCATGGCGGCGTTGTCCAAGGCATACTCCTCTGCCTCAATGCGCGCACCCATGTTGTAATTGCGCTCGATGGTCTCGGTCTTCACACCGCGATCCAACAGCCGGCGCTGCTTTTCCCGCCCCAGTGAATGGCCGGTATGCACCAGAGGTACGCCCAACAACCCTACCAGACGCGCCCCCACGTGGCCCGCGTCGGCGTAATGACTGTGGATCACATCCGGGACCCTGCCGATGCGACGGATATAGCGCAGGGCGTTATCGGCGAAACTGTCTAGATAAGGCCATAAGGTCTCCTTGCGCAGATAGCGGCGCGGGCCGCACGGGATGCGGATGATGTAGGCATTGTCCGCCAAGGGTTCTTCCGGACGGGCGTAGTCATCGTCCACCTTGGCGTCCTCGACCAACCGGGTAAGCAGATCGACCCGCGCCACCCGCGGATTTTTCGCCAGCGCCCGGGCCAACTCCACCACGTAGGTAATCTGCCCACCGGTGTCGGCGTCGCGCCCCAACTCCAGATCATGACCACGGATCAAACCGTGGACACTGATCAACATGATGTACAAACCGTCGTCTTGCTGCGTCATGCCCCCCACTTCCGCAAGTAACGCTGGTACAAATCGCGATCTCTGCCGGTGGCGCCGCGCATGCGACAGACCTCGGCGGCAAACTCAACAGCGCGGTCACCCAGCTGCTGCAATGACCAGCCGCGGGATAATCCGAATATACTGACCGCGCTGAACGCATCGCCCGCACCGACGGTGTCGACAACCTCACCCACGGCGGCCGGTGCGGCTTGCGCCGACTTACCGTCCGCAAGAATTAATGCACCCGCCGCCCCCCTGGTCACCACCAACATCTGCAGGCCGCAGTCATGGCGGAATGCCTCGCCCAAGGCCTTGACGTCAACGCCGTCACCCTGGTGACGTTCCGCCAAGATCCGCAGCTCATGCTCGTTGAGTTTGGCCCATTGCGCCTGGTGCAGCGCATCCTCAAGCCATGGCCGCCGCCACCACGGATCGCGGAGATTGATATCAACGAAAGCGGGAATTCCAATCGCACGCAGTCCATCCAAGGCGGCCCGCGCCGTGGAATGACGCGCGGCCAGACTACCGTGATAGAGAGGCTGATAGTGGCCCGCCCCCAACAGTGCCTGGACCTGATCGCCAGCGATGAAATCGTAGGCCTGTTCGGGGACGATCTCATAGCTGGGTTCGCCGGCATCGAAGCTCACCACTACCCGTCCTGTGGGATGATCGGGGTCCTGTTGCACACCACGGGTATCCATGCCCCATTCCGACATCGCCTTCAGGATGCGTGCACCCAAGGCATCATTGCCGATACGGCTCACAAACAGCGGCGCCAAACCGAAGCCCTGGAGATGCCAGGCGACGTTGAACGGCGCCCCGCCCAACACCTCACTGCCATCGGGAAAGCAGTCGTACAGAACTTCACCGAACACTAACGGCCGCGGTACTTGCTGTGTCATCTGTTCTTGTTCCATGGCCTCGTCCACTTCATCGGAGGATGCCTGTTCCATCATGATTAACTGTATCGGTGTCGAGAGCGGTCTTGACCGGCCTCATCTCGGCCCGTCGCAGTGGACTGGCCGTTAAATCAATACGGTAACAATGACCGGGACGATCTTGACCATCCCGGCGGAAACCCGCCTGCCGCAGGGATCCAGCATACACAAAATTAATTGACGACGATGGGCGTCGAAAACATCGGTTAACTGAAAGCCGCCTGATATCGCTTGATAGCGATATGCGCTTAAAAATATTAGCATTTTTCACAATGGGATTCAAATTACTCCGAGAGAATGACGGCCCGCTTTGGCGGGCAACGTTTCAGCCGAAACGAAACGCAGAAACCGCCGTGTTCATTACATGATCGCTGAAAATACGTTCGCCTTGGTCGTCGCCTGCAGCGCCGGCTACCACCATCAGCGGCAACAAATGTTCCTCGCGTGGATGACAGTCCCGCGCATAAGGCAAAGATTGCCAATCTTCAAGCCGTTCATTGCGGGACTGCGCCTGCGGCCGGCACACCGCCTCGCTCAAGGCCGCATCGAACGCATCCGATGCCGGTGTAGATGCCGCCATCCCGAAACCGCGCATATTGTGATAGCTCATGCCGCTGCCAACCATCAGGATGCCGTCGTCACGCAACGGCGCCAACGCCCGCCCCGCCGCGATATGCTCACCCGGCGCCAGGCCTGATTTGAGCGAGAGCTGCACGATGGGAATATCCGCCTCGGGATAGATCAATTTGAAGGGGATGAAGACACCATGATCAAGCCCGCGCCCACCATCACTGCGTGATGCGATGCCAGCGTCATTCATCAGCCGTTGAATACGTGCCGCCAATTCGGGCGACCCCGCTGCCGGATAGGTAAGCTGATAGGTATGGGGGGGAAATCCGTAGTAATCGAACAACAATGACGGCTTGGCCGTCGCCGTCACTGAAAATGCCGTCTCCTCCCAATGGGCGGAAATCACCACTATCGCCTTGGGTTTGTCCTCCAGGGTGGCCGCCAAGCCGCGCAGCCATGCCGCCATGGCATCCCAGGTATCTGCCGGACCCAGGCTCCAATCCATAAAGAAACAAGGTCCTCCGCCATGGGGAATGTACAAGCTAGGCAACTTCTTCATCACTTCACTCCAAGCTATGATTGGCAATACTCCGTTACGGGCCGCATGCCGTCATATCGCGGTCTCGGTACCCCTAAAATATAGGTATTTCTAGATACATATATTTATTCATCTCTCTATAGGGGGCTGCCGATAACTTTAGCATGTGTCTCAAGTGCGGTGACCTTACCCATGCCGGCAGGACAAAGAAGCAAAACCAGACGTCGGCTAGCAATTGATTTTCATATGAAAAAATCGGCTTTCCAGCAATCCGGATTACAGCTCCTCGAGCTGCTCATCGCCCTGGCGGTGGCGTCGCTGCTGACGGTCATCGCCATCCCCAGCTATTCGGACTACCGCGATAAGGCGGATGATGCCACGGCCGCCGCCGACATCCAGTCTATTTCCCAGAAGATCGAGCGCTATTACATCGAAAACAACCGCTATCCCGACAGCCTCGCTGACGTCAATTCGGCGGCGCTGCTGGATCCGTGGAAGAATCCCTACCGCTACCTGCGCATCAACGGTGCCGGGCTTAAGGGTAAGGCCGCCCTGAGAAAGGACAAGAGTCTGGTGCCGATCAACACCGACTTCGACCTGTACAGCAGCGGCAAGGACGGTAGCAGCATGATGCCGCTCACCGCCAAGGTAAGCCAAGACGATATCGTCCGCGCCAATAACGGCAAGTACATCGGGCTGGCCTCGGATTACTAAACCGGCGCGCCGTCCCATGCTCCGCATCGAAAACAGCTTTCTCCGCAGCAAATTCGCCCAGCGGGTCTTCTTGCTGTTCGTGGTTTCCGCCATGGTCCCGGTGATGATCATCGCGCTGCTCTCTTATACGCATATTTCGACCCAGCTGGACAACCTGGGCAATAAACAATCGCACATCGTTGCCAAGGCCGTGGGCATGGAGCTTTACCGCAGATTGACCATCGCGCGCAATGAACTGGCCAGGGTCACAGCTAAAGTTGGTGTGGAAACCTATAACGGCCATGCTAGACATTTAAGATCATTAAATA
>CAYWIQ010000003.1:0-24001 GCA_964458405.1 uncultured Chromatiaceae bacterium | reverse complement strand
GTCCACTGGCGGCCAGGGCATCGTGGCCTTGCACAGCCATGGCGTGCACCGCGGTATGCAGGGAATAGACGCCCCAAGTGGTGGGTAATTCGGGACGGCTGATGTCCATCATGATGAGCTGACCTTGGTGGTTGCTCAGCAGGGCGCGATCGTATTGCACCGCCACCTGTTCGACGTCACCCAGTTTGCCGTGGCTGCCTATCCAAATGGGTGTGTGCGGTGCGCGCACGTCCAACACCAGCATGCCGCCGGCACCCTGGGCGACGAAGGCCAGCCCTTTTTGTAGCACGACATCCAACGCCGGGCCGGTGGTCTGATAATGGCCGATGTTCTTTCCTGTAACGCCGTCGATGATGACCAGCCCCTTGTCACCTTCCGCGAGATACACATCATCGCCATCGCTGGCGAGGGAGGATGCCGGATGGTTGAGTTGGTGCGGGGGCAACGTCCGGAGCTTGTCCACCGCCACCGGTTGAACCTTATCATCGCCGAGCAACACAAAGGCATGGCTGCCATGCCAGCGCAAAGTGGTGATGGGTGCATCCAGTTTAAGGCTATGCATGAGCCGTGGCTGGCGGGGATTGTGGAGGTCGAGTTGGATGAGACGACCGTCGCGGGTGCCCGCCAAGGCTTGTTCGCCGCGCACCACGACCTGGGTGTAATCGCCGCCGTCGTGATAGCGCGCAGTCATTTTCATGGTCGTGGTATCGATCACCACTACGCCGGCCTTACCCGCCGCCGTTGCTGCAAGACCTGCGTCCACAGCGATGTCATGGGCCGCCGCGGGCAGGTTGATACTGCTCTTCAGTACCGGACCGCCGGGCTCGATCGTCAACCGGGCGCCGCTCCCGGCGTCTTTTATATCGACGCTGACATTGCCGCCTTTGCCGTAATAAAGGGTCGTGGGCTTCGTAGCTTTGATCGTCGGTAGAGCGACGGCGGTGTTGTACAGGACAAACCAAAGTAAACATAAACCGAGTCTTGAGCGGTACGGCGACATGAGGTTGTTTCCAGTTATTGAATAAATGCGGTGTATCGGGTTACGGGCACGGATTGGGATTGTCTTGGTGGATCTCCTCGATGGCGTTTAACGCCGGCGGTGCCAGATTGAGGTCCACCGATTTCAGGTTACTGGCCAGTTGTTCCAAATTGGTGGCGCCGATGATCACACTGGTGACGAACGGTCGGCTGGCAACATAGGCCAAGGCCATTTGTGCCGGGTCCAACCCCTGTTGTCGCGCCAGGTCGACATAGGCCTGGATAGCCGCTTGGCCGCGCGGTCCGCGATAGCGCTGAAAGCGTTCGTAGAGGGTCAAGCGGGCCCCGGGCGGTTGATTGCCGTCTAAATACTTTCCGGACAACACGCCGAAACCCAGTGGCGAATAGGCCAACAGACCCAATCCTTCGCGGTGGGATATTTCCGCCATGCCGATTTCGTAGCTGCGATTGAGCAGGTTGTAGGGATTCTGCACGCTTACCGCCCGCGGCAGGTTCAATTCCTTGGCCGCTTGGAGAAAACGCATCGCCCCCCACGGCGTCTCGTTGGACAGGCCGATATGGCGCACCTTGCCGGCGCGTACCAGGTCGCCCAGCACTTGCAGGGTCTCTTCGATGGGGATGGGTTCATCGCTGGGGTCGTGCTGGTAGCCGAGTTTGCCGAAAAAATTGGTCCTGCGGTCCGGCCAGTGAAGTTGATAAAGATCGAGGTAGTCGGTGCGCAGGCGCTTGAGGCTGCCGTCCAGCGCCGTCTCGATGTTGGTGCGGTCGAGCCGGGCCTGACCGTTGCGCAGATAGGCCAGGTCGCGCGCCGGTCCCGCCACCTTGCTGGCAAGAATGATTTGATCGCGGTTGGCGCGTTGCTGCAACCAACTGCCGATGTATTCCTCGGTGCGTCCGTAGGTGTCACCCTTAGGCGGTACCGGATACATCTCGGCGGTATCGATGAAATTGACACCGGCCTCAGTGGCGTAGTCCAACTGGGTATGGGCCTCGGCCTCGCTGTTTTGTTCGCCAAAGGTCATGGTGCCCAGGCAGATGGTGCTGACCTTGATATCGGTACGGCCCAAGCGGCGGTATTCCATGGCGGCCTCCTTAATTCATTAGGCGTTTTACAGTTGAGAAAATACCTGCTCCGCCGAGATCAAGGTATTTTTGATCTCACGCTCGCCGTGAGCGGCGGAGACGAAGCCCGCCTCGAAGGCGGAGGGCGCCAGGTATACGCCCTGTTCCAGCATGCCGTGAAAGAACAGCTTGAAGCGTTCCACGTTGCAATTGGTGACTTGATAGTAGTCCTTGACCTGCTGTTCTTCGGTGAAGAACAGGCCGAACATGCCCCCCACTTGGTTGGTGGTGAGCGGGATATCGAAGGCCTTGGCGCGGGTGACGAGGCCACGGGCCAGTTGCTGGGTGCGCTCGGTTAAGGCGGTGAAGAACCCGGGTTGGGCGATTTCCTTGAGCGTCGCCAAACCGGCGGCCATGGCCACCGGATTACCCGACAGGGTGCCCGCCTGATAGACCGGACCCAACGGTGCGATCTTCTCCATGATGGCGCGCTTGCCGCCGAAGGCGCCCACCGGCAGACCGCCGCCGATGACCTTGCCTAAGGTGGTGAGGTCGGGGGTGACGTTATATAGCTGCTGCGCGCCGCCCAGGGCGACCCGAAAGCCGGTCATCACCTCGTCGAAGATCAGCACCGTTTCATATTGGTCGCAGATGTCGCGCAGGCCCTGAAGAAAACCGGGCAGCGGCGGCACGCAGTTCATGTTGCCCGCCACCGGTTCGACGATGATGCAGGCGATCTGTCCGCCGAGATGGGCGAAGGTCTCGCGCACCTTATCAAGATCGTTGTAGTCCAGGGTGATGGTGTGCTCCGCCAGGGCCACCGGCACGCCGGGCGAAGTGGGCACGCCCAGGGTCAGGGCGCCGGAACCGGCCTTCACCAGCAGGGAATCGGAATGGCCGTGATAGCAGCCCTCGAATTTCACGATCTTGTCGCGGCCGGTGTAGCCGCGTGCCAGGCGGATGGCGCTCATGGTGGCTTCGGTGCCGGAGCTCACCATGCGCACCATCTCGATGGACGGTACCAGCTCGCATACCAGGTCCGCCATCTCGGTCTCGATGCGCGTGGGTGCACCGAAGCCCAGGCCGTTGGCGATGGTCTCCTGTACGGCGGTGAGCACCTTGGGATGGGCATGACCGAGGATCATCGGTCCCCATGAACCGACGTAATCGATGTATTGTTTGTCATCCTCGTCGTAGAGGAAGGCGCCCTCCCCGCGCTTGAAAAACAGCGGGTCACCGCCCACGCCACGAAAGGCGCGCACCGGCGAATTGACGCCACCGGGGATGTGTTGTTGGGCCTGTTTAAATAACTCGTGCGAGCGGCTCATACATGACTCCTGGTAATTTTTCTAAACGCCGAAGGCTTCGCGCCGCCGGTTATCGCCGGCGGTGTCGAACAGCTCCGTAATGGAACGCGCCGCGGCCGTGCTGTCCGTCTGGCCGAATACGCCGTGGATCACTGCCAGCAGGTCGACGCCCGCGGCGATAAGCTCGCCGCCGTTGTCGGCGGTGATGCCGCCAATGGCCGCTCCCGGGATAGGCAAGCATTGCTTGGCGCGGCGCAGTGTTTCCACATCCGCTTGGCGGGCCTGGGGTTTGGTGCGCGAAGGAAAGAATCTCCCAAAGGCGACGTAGTCCGCGCCCGCCTCCGCGGCGGCTATGGCGCGCGGCACGTCATTGTAACAGGACACGCCGATGATGGCGTCGGGGCCCAGGCACCGGCGGGCGTCGCCCAGCACCGCATCGTTGCGACCGAGGTGAACACCGTCGGCGCCGATGGTGGTCGCCAAGGCGACATCGTCATTGATGATCAGGGGTACCTGCCGTTCACGACAAACCGTTAACAACGCGCGGGCCCGCGCCATGCGCTGCAGATCGCCAGCGCACTTGTCGCGGTACTGGATCAGTACCGCGCCGCCGGTGATGGCCGCGCTTACCCACGCCACCAGGTCGTCCGGCGCGATGAGATCGGGGTCGGTAACGGCGTAGAGGCCGCGTTGCCAAGCGCGTTTCACGGCGACTCATCTTCTTCGTTTTGCGCCCAGAACAGCCGGTTGGGCAGGTGTTGGCCCATACCGGCGCGAAAGCCGTATTTCAGGCTGTGCCAGGTGAAGTCCTGGGCCTCGTGAACGGCCACCACCGGATCGAGGCCGTGGGCCAACAGGCCGGCGATTGCCGCCGCCAAGGTACAGCCGGAACCATGATAGCTGTTGGGCAGACGTTCCCAGGCGTAGCTTTCCAATTGACGACGGTTACCGTAGAGGGTGTTGATGACCTCGACGCTGCGTTCATGGGTACCGGTAATGAGGACGTATTCGCAACCGCCTTCCAATAATTCCTGGGCACAGGCCTCCAGGCTGTCTGCCTCCGGAGCCAGGGCGCGCGCCTCGCGGCTGTTAGGGGTCAGTACCGTGGTCAAGGGAAACAATAGGTTGACCATGGCCTCCATGAGTTCATCATCGGCGAGCATGCCGCCACCGCCGGCGATCAAGATGGGATCCAGGACCAGCGGGATATCGGGATAATCCATCAGCACGGAGTGTATGGCTTCAACATTTTCTACACTGCCCAGCATGCCGATCTTGAAGGCGGATACCGACATATCTTCAAGTACGGTACGCGCTTGTTCGATGACTAGGTTGGCTTCGACGGCGGCATAGCTCTTGACGTCCTGGGTATCCTGAATGGTGATAGCAGTGACTACCGGTGCGGCATGGCAGCCGATGCTGGCCAAGGATTCGATGTCAGCCTGTACCCCGGCTCCGCCGGTGGTATCTACCCCAGCGAAGGTCATGACTACAGGGGGGGTGGCTTGTTCGGTCATTTGAATCGTCTCCGCCGCAAACGTAAGGTAGAAAGTCAGTGGTAAACCCCATTCACTGCTTTAGGGTGCCTATTGGGGAAGTATTGAAGATTTTGTCATTCTAGCATCTTCGACTTTTCCCCGGATCGACCCCGTGCGAAAATTGCTGCAGCTCGGATTTTATTGAAAAGGGGGGGGTTCTTTGCAAGGATCATCTGCGACCGTGGGTTCCAGAAAATATATGTGCGTGATCTGTGGTTTTATCTACGACGAGGCGGTCGGTCGTCCCGAGGACGGTATCCCACCGGGTACTGCATGGGAAGACGTGCCGGAGACTTGGTGTTGTCCGGACTGTGGGGCCAGTAAGGATGATTTTGAAATGCTCGAGGTTTGATGGGGGCCGATAGACGGCGACTTGCAAGCATGGGGCTAAGCCAGCCTGTAGTTAACTGGGTTTCCATGTGCCGGCAATGGGAACCGTTTTGAATATTGATAGAATGCGGCGCCCATCGTTTCTATCTCGATCCCAACGCCATCCTGGAGGATGTAGGATTCCGTTGTGCCAAGAGCGGTCGCTGATACGTGATTAAGGGCGACGGGCCAGGTAGCCCATGAGGAACTCGACGATCTCGACGCGGTTGTAGGCTTCCTGCAGGGAGTCACCCCATACGGTGGCGCCGTGGCTATGGATCATGAGTGCCGGCACCTGCGGTGGTGATTCGGCAAAGCGCTCTTGCACCGCCGTGGCAATGGCGGTCACGTCCCGGTAATTGGGAAACAGCGGCAGCATTACGGTGGGCCGTTCTTCCCACACGCCCAATCCCTTCAACATCTCCAGCGGCGGAAGCGGCAGCGTGCCGTCGTCCGCCTCGTAGTGCGCCGTCGCCAAACAGGCCTCTATGCTGTGGACGTGCAGACAGGCATTGGTCTGCGGAAACAACTGGTAGATGACGCGGTGGATGGCGGTTTCCGCCGAAGGTTTGGCGGCGGCGTCAAACTGTTCAACTATCCGTCCCGTGCCGATGTCCATGCACAAGAAGTCATCTTGGTCCAAGCATCCCTTGGGTAATCCACTGGCGGTGATCCAAAAATTGTCTCGCCGCTGCGGTAGGCGGGCACTGAGATTACCGGCGGTACCCGCCATCCAACCACGGCGGTGGAAGTCGCGGGCGATCTCAACCAGGGCGCTGCGGGGATCAAGGGATTGGGGCATGTTTAGTTTATGGATAACGGATTGGTGTCCAGGGTATCAGCTCGCGCCGTGGCCGGTATTGCTGGTCTGGGGCTTGCGCGAACGACCGCTACGCCGCCGGCCACCCGCCGAGCGGCTGTCGTTGCGGGATTTGCCGCTGCGTTTACCGTTCTGGCGATGACGATGAATGGTCTTGGGTCGTTGTACCTCCGCCAGCAGCTCCGGGGTAACGGGGGCGCTGGGGATGGCGTGGCCGATGTATTTTTCGATATCGGGCAGCGAAAAGGCATAGGTTTCGCAGACGAAGCTCACCGCGTCGCCGCTGGCGCCGGCCCGCGCGGTGCGCCCTATTCGGTGTACATAATCCTCGGCATCTTGGGGCAGATCGAAGTTGAAGACGTGACTGACCCCGGGGATATGCAGCCCGCGGGCGGCGACGTCGGTGGCCACCATGATGGGGATCTCGCCCTTTTCGAACTGTGACAGGAACTGCAGGCGCTTTTTTTGCGGCACATCGCCTGACAAAGTGGCGACATGAAATCCGTTGCTCTCCAGATAGGCATGGACCTCCTCGCCGGTGCGCTTGGTGTTGACGAACACCATGGTGCGGGTGGCGCCCATGGTTCGCAGCAAGCCGATCAATAGCGGAATCTTTTCATCGTTGGCGGGGTAATAACTGATTTCGCGCACCTGGGTGGCCGTTACCTTATCGGTTTCCACCTGGATCAACTGGGGATTGTTCATGTGCTCATAGGCCAGTTCGGTTACCTTAAAGGAGAGCGTGGCCGAAAACAGCATACTGAGTCGCTTGTCAGGTTTTGGGAGGCGGCGCAACAAGAATCGGATATCTTTGATGAAGCCCAGGTCGAACATGCGATCGGCTTCGTCCAATACCACCACTTCCACCGACTTGAGGTTGAAGATGTGCTGGTGGAAATAATCGATCAGGCGGCCGGGGGTACCGATCAAGATATCGATGCCCTCCTCCAGCCGTTTACGCTGGGCGTCATAGCCGGCCCCGCCATACACTACCGCCAGGCGCAGCTGGCTGTGGCGGCCCAGCAGCTCGGCATCCTTATGAATTTGTACAGCTAACTCCCGGGTCGGGGCGACAATCAGGGCACGGGGTTGGCGCCGGCCAGGGTTGGGTGCAAGGGGGTGGCGGATAAGGTGCGCCATGGTGGCCAGCAAGTAGGCCGCGGTCTTGCCGGTACCGGTTTGGGCCTGTCCCGCCACGTCGGTGCCGTTCAAGGCCAGGGGCAGGGTTTCGGCCTGGATCGGCGTGCAGTTGGCAAAACCCGCCTCATCGAGCCCTTTCAACAGCTGCTCCGGCAGGTTAAGACTGGAAAGAGAGATATTAGTTAGATGTTGCTCGCTCATTAGGCGCCAAGCATAACAGAAACCTTGTTCTGGGTTGTGATATTGGGGTATCGTTGGTTGGGTAGGTATCAGGCCCTAAGTTGCGAACCTGTAACGGATAGGCTATCTTAAACCTTTCACCGTTGAAGTTAGGCAATCTGTACAGGGTGGTGGAGCAAGATGCCATCACCTCTAGCCTGAGTAACCCGCTGTAGTTCAATTCTGTTCGAGGAGAGATGGTAAGTGAGCGAGATTGTTCATATCACTGACGCTACGTTCGATAGTGAGGTTCTCAAAGCCGACAGTGCCGTGTTGGTAGACTTTTGGGCCGATTGGTGCGGTCCATGCAAGATGATTGCGCCTATTCTGGATGAAGTGTCCAAGGATTACGCAGGCAAGCTCAAGGTTGCCAAGTTGAACATTGATGAGAATCCGGCGACGCCGCCCAAGTTTGGGATCCGCGGCATCCCGACCTTGATGATATTTAAGGGTGGCAATGTCGAGGCGACCAAGGTAGGCGCCGTGTCCAAGTCACAACTGACTGCGTTTATCGATAGTAATTTGTGACGCAAGGGCCTGCTTAAAGAAATGCTGGACGCGGGCCGATGGTCATGGTAGATTTCCAAAAAAATTATTACTGCTGTTAATCAGCCGTCGCGGCGCGGCATATCCCCAATACTATTAGTTTACCCCGGTCAGGCAACCGGTCCGTTTCTGCCTTTTCGTCTCTATCTCTGAATAACTACGCAAATCCGAAAGCTGCAAGCATGAATCTCACCGAATTGAAGCAAAAATCCCCTACCGAACTCTTGGCAATTGCTGATTCAATGGGCATAGAGGGCATGGCCCGATCACGCAAGCAAGACGTGATCTTCTCCATACTCAAGGCCCATGCCAAAAAAGGCGAGGATATTTTCGGCAACGGCATCTTGGAGATTCTCCAAGACGGTTTCGGATTTTTACGGTCGAGTGACAGCTCTTATCTGGCGGGACCCGATGACATTTACGTGTCGCCTAGCCAGATCAGGCGCTTTAACTTACGAACCGGCGATACGGTTTCGGGCAAGATCAGGCCGCCCAAGGAAGGCGAACGCTACTTCGCCCTGCTCAAGGTGGACGAGATCAACTACGAGGCGCCGGAGAACGCCAAGAACAAGGTCCTGTTCGAGAACCTGACGCCGTTGTTTGCCAATCAACGCCTTAACCTGGAATTGGGCAACGGCAGCACCGAGGATATCACCGTCCGCATAATTGACTTGGTGGCCCCCATCGGTAAGGGGCAGCGCGGCATGATCGTCTCGCCTCCCAAGGCGGGTAAGACCATGATGCTGCAGAACATCGCCCACTCCCTGGCGCACAATCATCCGGAATGTTTTCTCATGGTGTTGCTCATTGATGAGCGCCCCGAAGAGGTGACGGAGATGGCCCGTTCGGTGCGCGGTGAGGTGATCTCCAGCACCTTCGATGAGCCGGCTACCCGTCACGTGCAGGTGGCGGAGATGGTGATCGAAAAGGCCAAGCGCCTAGTGGAGCATAAGCGCGACGTGGTGATCCTGTTGGACTCCATCACCCGTCTGGCACGGGCCTACAACACGGTGATTCCGTCATCCGGCAAGGTGCTAACCGGCGGCGTCGACGCCAATGCCCTGCAGCGTCCCAAGCGCTTTTTCGGTGCGGCGCGCAACATCGAAGAGGGCGGCAGCTTGACGATCATCGCCACCGCACTGATCGAGACCGGTTCGCGCATGGACGATGTGATCTACGAAGAATTCAAGGGTACGGGTAACAATGAGATCCATCTCGATCGCAAGATCGCCGAGAAACGTATCTACCCGGCCATCAACATCAACCGCTCCGGAACGCGCCGCGAGGAATTACTCACCCATCCCGACGAATTGCAGAAGATGTGGATCCTGCGCAAGCTCCTGCACCCCATGGACGAGTTGGCGGCCATGGATTTCCTGCTGGATAAACTCAAGGCCACCAAGACCAATTCCGATTTCTTTGAATCGATGAAGCGCTCCTAGGGTTAACAGGCCCTAGCCCGGGAGTTCTATCGTCACCGGCTTCACGCCCCAGATTTCATTGGCATATTCGCGGATGGTGCGGTCCGAAGAGAATTTCCCCATGTGCGCCACGTTGAGGATAGCCTTGCGCGTCCACTCATCGCTGTTGGTATAGAGTTCCGCCACCCATTCCTGACAAGCGATGTAAGAAGCGTAGTCGGCCAGGAGTAAATAAGGATCGCCGCCGTTGGTGAGGCGGTCGACGATGGGGCTGTGCAAATCAGGCTCGCCCGGTGAAAAGTAGCCGGTGTCGATCATATCAAGCGCCTGCTGCAATTCATGGTTGGCGTGGTAATAGTCCCACGGGTTATAGCCTTCGCCGAGCCGTTCGGCGACCTCATCGGTGGTCAGGCCGAAGATGAAGATATTGTCCTGGCCCACCTCCTCGCGAATCTCCACGTTGGCGCCGTCCAGGGTACCGATGGTGAGCGCACCGTTGAGTGCAAATTTCATGTTACTGGTGCCGGAGGCCTCGGTGCCGGCGGTCGATATCTGCTCCGATAATTCACAGGCGGGAATGATGATCTCTGCAACCGACACGTTGTAATCGGGGATGAATACCACCTTGAGTTGATCACCGATGGCGGGGTCGTTGTTGACGATATCGGCGACGTCGTTGATGAGTTTGATGATTCGCTTGGCCATGACATAGCCCGGTGCCGCCTTGCCGGCGAAGATGACACTACGCGGGACGCGCGGTGCGGAATTACCGTGGCGGATGCGGTTATAGAGGGTGATGACGTGCAATAGGTTCAAGAGTTGGCGCTTATATTCGTGAATGCGTTTGACGTGTACATCGAACAACGAATGGAGATTGAGTTCAACGCCGCATTGCTTATGGATGAAATCGGCAAGCCGTTTTTTGTTCGCTTGCTTCACGCTGGAAAATTGCGCTCGGAATTCAGCATCGTCGGCCGATGGCATGATACTGCGCAATTGGTCGAGATCCTTTATCCACGCATCGCCGACGCGTGCGCTGATTAATTGCGAAAGACCGGGGTTGGCCATGTGCAGCCACCGGCGCGGCGTGATGCCGTTGGTCTTGTTGACGATCTTGGCGGGTTGAAGGGCGTTGAAGTCGCTGAAGATGGTCGATTTCATAAGCTCGGTATGGATTGCCGCCACACCGTTTACCTTGTGACTGCCCACCACCGCGAGGTGGGCCATGCGCACCCGGCGATCGCCATCTTCATGGATTAGGGACATGCGACGCATACGCTCGTTATCGCCGGGGAAGCTATGGACCACATCCCTGAGGAAGCGATGGTTGATTTCGTAGATGATCTGCAAATGGCGCGGCAGGATCTGTTCCAGCAACGTCACCGGCCAAGTTTCCAAGGCCTCCGGCAGCAGGGTGTGATTGGTGTAGGAAAAGGTACGGCGGGTAATGTCCCAGGCCCGCTCCCATTCGACGTGATGAATGTCCACCAGCATGCGCATCAGCTCGGGGATCGCCAATACCGGATGGGTGTCGTTGAGCTGAATGGCCACCTGATCCGGTAGATCGTCGAAATTGTCGTGGAACTTCAGGAAGCGGCGGAAGATATCCTGTAGCGAGGCGCTGACGAAGAAATACTGTTGTTTGAGGCGCAGCTCGCGACCGGTAAAGGTGGTGTCGTCGGGATAGAGCACCTTGGACAGATTTTCCGACTCGTTCTTCTGTTCCACCGCCTTGATGTAATTGCCTTCATTGAAATAGTGAAGGTCGAAATCGCGACTGGCCTTGGCCGACCATAGCCGCAGATTGTTGACGGTAGTGGTACCGAAACCCGGTATAGGCGTATCGTAGGCCATGGCCATGACGTCTTCGGTGCCCACCCAGTGGTAGCGTTTTTGGCCCTTGTCATCGGGATATTCCACTACCCGGCCGTAGAACTTCACCGGGTACAACACCTCAGGGCGCGGAAACTCCCAGGGGTTGCCGTAACGCAGCCAGTTTTCGGGGTGTTCCACTTGCTGACCGTTCTCGATGCGTTGCTTGAACATGCCGTACTCGTAACGGATGCCGTAGCCGTAACCCGGCAGGCTCAGGGTGGCCATGGAATCGAGAAAGCAGGCCGCCAATCTGCCCAGGCCGCCGTTGCCCAGGGCGGCATCCGGTTCCAGGGCGCGGATGGTTTCCAGATTCAGGTCCAGTTGACGGACCGCCTCAGCAAATTCACCCATAAAATCCATATTAATCAGACTGTTGGTTAGGGTGCGGCCCATGAGAAATTCCAGCGACAGATAGTAGACGCGTTTGGCGTGAGCACGATAGAAGGTGCGCTGGGTCTCCATCCAACGTTCCATCAGGCGATCTCTAACCACGAAGGCCGCCACGTGATACCAGTCACGGTCAGTGGCCGTATAGATATCTTTGCCGGCGGAATATTCTAGGCGATTGGCCAAGGAGTGCTTGATGGACTCCGCGTCCATGCCGAGATAGTCTAATTTCAAAGTAGAATTGGGACGTTGCTGGGCCATGATGCCTTTCCCTGAATGTTAGCCATTCCGTTAAATGTGTGAGACACGCCAAGGGGTTACGATATTAATTATTACGGCCGTCCCGCCCGATTCTTGAAAAAGCACTCTCCACTAGGGCTCCCCTTGCCCGATTGGGTGGATTTGCGTATCATTGCCGGCTCTTTGGCCCGGGGACGCGATTGCGCGGTCCGCAGGTCAAGTGATCATGCAACGAGGTGAGACATGAAACCGGATATACACCCCGCCTACAGCGAAATCAAGGTCACTTGCAGCTGTGGGAACAGCTTTACAACCCGCTCCACCGCGGGTCACGACCTGCATTTGGATGTATGCTCGGCATGCCATCCGTTTTATACGGGAAAACAAAAGCTTTTGGATACCGCGGGGCGGGTTGATAAATTCCGCCAGAAGTATGGAATGACCCGCAGCTGAGTCGCCATGACGTTGACCATGCAGGAAAGGGCGCGCCGCAAACGCGCCCTTTTTCGTTTGCGCGGGTGGCGAGCGCTGGGGGGTTGGCTAACCCTATTCCTGCTGTTGGGACTGGATCCAGCGCAGGCGGCACCCCAGTGCGGCGCGGACCATATCGATCGGCATGTCCGGGTGCGCTATGTCTATGATGGCGATACGGTCACCTTACAGGACGGGCAGCGACTGCGCCTGATCGGAATCGATACACCGGAACGGGGCCGGGACGGCAAACCCGATCAACCCTTCGCCTTGGCGGCGCGCGATGCGGTTCGCGCTTTGCTCAAGGGGCGATCGCAACTGGAGCTGCGTCTGGATCAGACCCACCATGACCATTATGGCCGCCTCCTCGCCCATGCCTTTTTAGCCGACGGTACCAGTCTCTCCGCCTGGTTGCTGGAACGGGGCTATGGCACGCTGCTGATCATCCCGCCCGACGATTGGAATGCAGGGTGTTATGCGGCGGCTGAACGGCACGCCCGTGCCGCTGGGCGGGGGATCTGGGCGTTACCGCAATACCGGCCCATCGCCTCCACGGCCTTGCCGCACACCGCGCGCGGCTATCATTTGATCAAGGGGCGGGTGATTCATGTCGGCAACAGCCGCCATTCCCTGTGGTTGGATCTGGAGGGCAAGGTGGCGGCCCGTATCGATCGCAAGGACCTCGGTTATTTCAAAGATATGGACCTGCCGAGCTTGTTGCACAAGGAAGTTATTGTGCGCGGTTGGGTACATCCTCATCGCGATGAACTGCAGCTGCGCTTGCGCTATGCCACGGATTTGGAAACCGTGGCTCCTTAGTCGTCCCAATGTGGGGGTTCCTTTCGAAAGTAATGCTCGCCGCGCCATTTGACCATGGGAATTTTAGGTTGAGTGGCTTAAGCTACTACGTTCGACGCACACCGTTGCAGTCCATAACGAATTACTTGGATTTTTCGCTTCGACAAGGTGATGACCAGCCATGAACAATGATCGCAAACAGGCCGCATTGGATTATCATGCCCGCCCCCAGCCGGGCAAGATCGGCATCGCCATCACCAAGCCGTGTTTGAGTCAGGAGGACCTGTCGTTCGCCTATACCCCCGGGGTGGCCGAGCCGGTGCGGGCGATCGCCACCGACCCCGAGGAGGCCTATCGTTACACCGCTAAGGGCAATCTGGTGGCGGTGATCACCGATGGAAGCGCCGTGTTGGGACTGGGCAAGGTGGGCGCCCTGGCGGGCAAACCGGTGATGGAGGGCAAAGGGGTGTTGTTCAAGAAATTCGCCGATATCGACGTCTTCGATATCGAGGTGGACGCCCATTCACCGGAACATTTCATCGAGACCGTGGTGGCCATCGCACCCACCTTCGGCGGCATCAATCTGGAAGACATCGCGGCACCTCATTGCTTCATGATCGAGGAGCAGCTGATCCAGCGCTTGAATATCCCGGTGTTTCACGACGACCAGCACGGTACCGCGATCATCGTTACCGCCGGTTTGCTGAACGCCTTGGAGCTGCAGGGTAAACGCTTGGAGGAGGCGCGCATCGTGTGTCTGGGCGCCGGTGCGGCTGCCATCGCTTCCATGCATCTGCTGTTGGGCTTGGGGGCGAAGAAAGACAATATCGCCCTGCTGGATCGCAAGGGGGTAATTCACAGCGGGCGTGACGATCTTAACGTCTATAAGCGCGAGTTTGCCGTCGATACCGAGAAACGGACCTTGGCGGATGCCATGCACGGCGCCGATGTGTTCATTGGACTGTCGGGGCCGGACCTGGTCAGTGAGCAGATGCTGGCGGCCATGGCGCCCAAGCCGGTTATCTTCGCCCTGTCCAACCCCGATCCGGAGATTCGGCCGGAGCTGGCGCACAGCGTGCGCGATGACCTTATCATGGCCACCGGCCGCAGCGATTATCCCAACCAGGTGAACAACGTGCTGGGGTTTCCCTTTATATTCCGTGGCGCCCTGGACGTACGGGCGACGCGTATCAATCAGGCGATGCAAATTGCCGCCGTCTACGCCTTGTGTAGTTTGGCGCGCGAACCGGTTCCTGGCGAGGTATTGGCCGCCTACAAGTTACCCCATTTGGAATTCGGTGCGGATTATATTATCCCCAAGCCGTTGGACCCGCGGCTGATTGATCATGTGGCGCCGGCGGTGGCGCGTGCCGCCGTGGAGAGCGGTGTGGCGCGTCAGAACTATCCGGCGGCCTGACCCTCGTGGGGTGGTCGTTTGCCATGAGAGACCGGATGCGTGCATTAGCATCGCCGGCATGGAATTAAGGAGCATCTCATGCAGAAGATTGCTGTAGTGGGGCCGGGGCGGGTAGGGGAATCCACCGCGGAGTTTCTAGCTCAGCAGTCGCTGTGCCGCGAGCTGGTGCTATTGGGCACCAAGGACAGCGTAGCGCGGGGCATCGCTTTGGACATTCAAGAGTCCGCCCCGTTGTTTGGTTTCGACACCCGGATCAGCGGCGGTGCGGACCCCGCTCTGTTGCGCGACGCCGATCTGGTCATTATCACCGCCGGCCAGCCCCGCAAGCCCGGCATGAGCCGCGATCAATTGCGCGACGCCAACTTGGCGGTGGTTCGTTCTGTTGTGGCTAACGTCATGCAATATGCCCCGCAAGCGATGTTGCTGATGGTGACCAATCCGGTGGATGTGCTGACCTATGCGGCTTGGCGACAGACCGGTTGGCCACGCCAGCGCGTCATGGGTCTGTCGGGCGTGTTGGACAGTGCGCGCATGGCCAGCTTCGTCGCTCAGCACAGCGGCTATTCGGTGCGTGACATCAACGCGATGGTGATCGGCGGCCACGGCGACGCCATGGTGCCCTTGCCTGAATTCACCTGTATCAATGGCATTCCCATCAAGCACATTCTCGATCAAGCGACGATCGACCGTATCATCGAACACACCCGCCAGGGCGGCGCGGAGATCCTGGCGCTGAAGCAGACCAGCAGCGCCTATGACTCACCCGCTGCCGCCATCGCTACTATGGTGGAAGCGGTGATTCGGGATCGTCGCCGTATCCTTCCCTGCGTGGCTGTCCTGGACGGTGAATACGGCCAGCGGGATATCGCCATGGGCGTACCGGTGGTGTTGGGTAAGGCTGGTGTGGAGAAGGTCGTTGAGCTACCGTTGACCGATGAACAGCATGGCGCCTTGCAGCGTTCAAGCGCTGCGGTGCAAGCCAGTTTGTCCGGTTTGCCGTGAGCCATAAGAACATACAGTCGTGAGGAGTTAAATCCATGGTCGAAAAAGCACACACATTGACGTTGACCGATAACGCCACCGGCAAATCTTTGGAGTTGCCAGTGGTGCAGGGTACCCATGGTCCGCCGGTGGTGGACATCGGCGCGTTGTATCGCGATTTCGGCTATTTCACCTACGACCCGGGATTTGTCTCCACGGCCAGTTGTCGCAGCGCCATTACCTTCATCGATGGTGACCAAGGCACCCTGTTGTCCCGCGGTTATCCCATAGAACAGTTGGCCGAAAGGAGTTCTTTCCTTGAAGTGTCTTATTTAATGTTGTACGGCGAACTTCCCACCCAGGCACAGCTGGATAAGTTCAATGAGGTGATCATTCACCACACCATGATCAACGAAAGCTTGAAGAGTTTCTATCAAGGCTTTTACCACGATGCGCACCCCATGGCCACCATGGTGGGCGTGGTGGGTTCATTGTCGGCGTTCTATCACGATTCCACCGATATTCGTAATCCCCATCACCGCGAGATCGCGGCCCACCGCATGATCGCCAAGATGCCCACCATCGCCGCGGCCAGCTACAAACACTCCATAGGCACCCCCTTCGTCTATCCCAAGAACAGTTTGAGCTACACCGGCAATTTTCTGCGCATGATGTTCGCCTTGCCCACCGAGGAATACCAGGTGGACCCGGTGGCTGAGAAGGCTTTGGATCTGATCTTTATCCTCCATGCCGATCACGAACAGAACGCCAGTACCGCCACGGTGCGCCTGGCGGGCAGTTCCGCAGCCAATCCCTTTGCCTGTATCGCTTCCGGCATAGCGGCGTTGTGGGGGCCTGCGCACGGCGGCGCCAACGAGGCGGTGTTGCGCATGTTGGCGGAAATCGGTGACGTCAAACACATCTCCAAGTACATCGCCAAGGCCAAGGATAAGAACGATCCCTTCCGTCTCATGGGCTTCGGACATCGCGTGTATAAAAATTACGATCCGCGCGCCCGCATCATCCGTAAGATGTGCCACGAGGTATTGGACAAACTGGGCAGTGATCGTGATCCGTTTTTCGAGTTGGCCCTGCGCCTTGAAGAGGTGGCGCTCAAGGACGATTATTTCGTCGAGCGCAAGCTCTATCCCAATGTCGATTTCTATTCAGGGTTGATTTACAGGGCCTTGGGCATTCCCACCAACATGTTCACGGTGATGTTCGCCATCGCCCGCACCGTGGGCTGGGTGGCGCAATGGATGGAAATGATCAGTGATCCAGAACAGCGGATAGGCCGGCCCCGCCAGATATACAGCGGTTACGCCTGCCGTGATTATGAAGACATCGGCAAACGGAAGAAAAGTGTCCATAAAAGCACCATAGACGCAGAACTCAGCGGCGAGGCGCGCAATACCGATTAGTGGAACCGACTAAGCCTAAACGCAGGCGATCAGTTGTTTTCCAGGAGTTTGCGTACTTCGTTCAGCGCGGCTCGTTGCGCCGTACGGCCGTCTACTTCGCTGCGCACGGGTTGGCGGATGCCTTTGACGGGGAAGGTCACCAAGGTCAAGGGGACCTCGCCGGCTATAAAGCGATAAGCGGGATAGCTTTCGGTATCGCTACTCGCCAATGTGATGCGCTTTTCGCAGTGCTGATGAGGAATACCTTGTTCCAGGAGAAACAATCCGACCTCTTCCGGGGTATCGGCGAACACATGGAGGGTGACTTCTGTATGTTCATCGGCGGTACCACGCAGTACCGCCCCCACCAACCGAGGATTGAAATCGGCCAATAATTCCATGGCGCTCAGCGCCGTTTCCCGCAACTGCTTGAGTCTTTCCGGCTGACTGTCGGAGCGGAATAATCGTTGATAGCCCACCAGTGCCTTTTCGATCTCGTCATTACGCGGCAGATTGCGGGTATTGGTCGCACCCAGACGTGCCGCCGCCTTGTGCTTTGCACGGTAAAAATCGGAGAGGTGTTCCTCGGCCATGATGCGCGCAGCCTCGGCAGCGATGCGCTGGCGCATGCGGACGTCGTTGGTATTGATGCGGCGGTTGCCCATACGATTTGCCCACTTAGAAAAGTTGCTCCGGAGTGGTGCTGCTATTGTCCCGATTGCCATTGACATTGGACGTGCTGGAATTCGCCTGTCGGGTCGGGACGTGATTGGCGAAAAAGGTCTCGAATATGGCGTTTTTATCCTTGCTGTCTGCCAGCAGGCCGGTGTGGGGGTCTATGCGTACAGTAACCAGGCCGGGCGGTTGTTCCGGTAAGTGTTCGGGGACACCGTGCAGTGCCGCGCGCATGAAATCTATCCACATGGGCAGTGCCGCCCGCGCACCGGTTTCGGCGTTGCCCAGGGAATGGGTGTCGTCGAACCCCACCCAGCTAACGGTCACCACATCGGGATTGAAACCGGCGAACCACGCGTCGCGCTGGTCGTTGGTGGTGCCGGTCTTGCCGGCGAGATCATGGCGGCCCAGTACCCTCGCCCTTCTGCCGGTGCCGCGGCGTATGACATCCCGCATCATGCTGGTAATCAAATAGGCGTTTTGGGCGGTGATGACCCGCGGGGCGATGTGCTCCGCCTTTATTTGGTCGGGGGTAAGATTCGCACAGTCCTTGCATGCGTGCTCGGGTGTCGCGGTTTCCAGCACCTTGCCGTTGATATCGTCTATATGGTCGATGAAGTATGGATGGACCCGGAAACCGGTATTGGCGAATACCGTGTAGCCGGATGCCAGATCCATGGGCGTCACGACGCCGCTGCCCAGCGCCAATGACAGATTTTTCGGCAGAGCACGTTTGTCAAAGCCGAAGCGCGATACATAGTCGATGGTACTGTTGATGCCGATGGCCCTCAGCACCCGAATCGACACCAGATTGCGGGAATGCACCAAGGCCTCGCGCAGGCGGGTGGGGCCAAAAAAACGTCCCGAGTAATTTTCAGGGCGCCAGGTGTCTTCCAGGCCCGGGTCGTCGAATACCACGGGTGCGTCATTTATGATGGTGGCCGGTGTCATACCCTGTTCCAGGGCGGCGGAATAGATAAAGGGCTTGAAACTTGAGCCCGGTTGACGCGAGGCTTGAGTAACGCGATTGAATTTGCTCTTAAAAAAATCGAAGCCGCCGGTGATGGCGATGACCGAGCCATCCTCCGGCCGCAACGATACCAGGGCGCCTTCAACGGTAGGGGTCTGTGCAAGACGCCATTGGTCATTCGACAGCTGTTGCACGCGCACCACGTCACCCAGTTTGACGATATCCGCAGGAGTGTGGGGGGCAGCACCCACGCGTCTATCGTCGATATAGGGCCGCGCCCATTTCAGCCCTTCCCAGGGAATGGTGATGGTGTTGCCGTCTTTCAAGAAGACTTGAATTTCCGTGTCCTCAATTTTCACCACCAACCCGGCTTGTAAGGTGCCGACGTTTTGGTACTTATCGAGGGCGGACACCATAGCCTTGGAATCTGCGTCGGCGGCGAGCTTCAAATGGGCTTCCGGGCCACGATAACCATGACGGCGGTCGTAAGCCAACAGGTCGTCGCGCAACGCCGCGTTGGCGGCGGTCTGCAGGCGAGAGTCGACCGTGGTGTAGACCTTATAGCCGGCGGTATAGGCGTCCTCGCCGTAACGTTTTACCACCTCCGCACGTACCATTTCGCCGAGATAAGGGGCTTCGGCTTCGATGGTCAGGCTGTGCAGGGTGGCGTCGTCCTGTGTATCGAGGGCGGTGCGGTAGTCCTGTTTACTGATAAAGCCCAGGGCACGCATGCGTCCCAGGACGTAGTTGCGCCGTTCCAAGGCACGGGGTGGGTCGGCGATGGGATTGTAGCGGGAAGGCGCCTTCGGTAGGCCGGCGAGCATGGCCATTTGCGCCAAAGTCAGTTTGGACAGCTCTACTCCGTAATAGACCTTGGCCGCCGCGGCGATGCCATAAGCCCGCTGGCCCAAATAGATCTTGTTGAGATAAAGCTCCAGAATCTCTTGCTTGGTAAATTCATGCTCAATCTTCAGGGACAGTAGGATTTCGGTGAATTTACGGAGGTAGGTCCTTTCCCGACCCAAAAAGAAGTTGCGGGCCACTTGCATGGTGATGGTGCTACCGCCCTGGGTCTTGCGTCCGGTGGTTATCAGGTGCCAAGCGGCCCGCAGCAGACCCTGGTAATCGACGCCGGGGTGAACATAAAAGCGATCGTCTTCGGCGGCGAGGAATGCCTTGACCATCAGGTCGGGTACCTCGCTTAGCTTGACCGGCGACCGCCTCATTTCACCGTATTCGGCGAGCAGCTTGCCGTCCCGGCTGTAGACGCGCAGCGGCACCTGGTAACGAACGTCGCGCAAGGTGTCGGCGGAAGGCAATTGGGGGGAAAGATACAAATAAAGCCCACCCGCGGTCAGCAGGCCGGCCAAGGTCAGGCCGACCGCGGTGAGGAAGCTGAGTCGCAAAAACTTGACAAAGGATTTCATCAGTGGAAGGCGGTGTGAACTGGGTCAAAGGAAATTAGGTTAAGGTTTAGTATAAAGGTTCCGATAAGCTGAAGCGAACCATGTTGTGTTTACTAAACTTATTGATTATGGTGGATTGTGGGGTAATGTGCTTTGACCTTAAGATATGGACCCCATGATATGGACCTCATGGCTTAAACTGAGAACGTGAAAAGGACATAGCTTGCGTTTCTTTAAAAGGAAAGGTTCCGCCGTATTGGGACTGGACATCAGTTCCACGGCGGTAAAGCTGCTGGAATTGGGCCAAAGCGGGTCTCGCTATAGAGTCGAGAGCTACGCGGTGGTACCCCTCCCCCCCCATGCCGTGGTCGAAAAGAGCATCGCGGACGTGGAGGCCGTTGGCTCCGCCATCGAAAAGGCAGTGAAGCGTTCCGGCACCCGGCTCAAGCACGCGGCGGTTGCCGTGGCCGGTTCGGCGGTGATTACCAAGGTCATCTCTATGCCGGCTTCCTTGTCGGAAATCGACATGGAGGGCCAAATTCGCCTCGAGGCGGACCAGTACATCCCCTATCCCATGGAGGAGGTTAATCTCGACTTTCAAATATTGGGTCCCTCCGAACGCAAACCCGATACCGTCGACGTCTTATTGGCCGCATCGCGCAGCGAGAACGTGGACGTGCGTGTCGCTGCGGTAGAGTTGGGCGGTCTGACGCCCAAGATCGTGGACGTCGAGGCCTTCGCTATGGAAACCGCCTTTGGCCTGATCGGACTACAGCTGCCTGATGAAGGTCGTGGCAAGATCGTTGCCGTCGCCGATGTCGGGGCAACCATGACAACGCTCAACGTATTGCATGACTACAAAATCATCTATACCCGCGAGCAGGTGTTCGGCGGCAAGCAACTCACCGAAGAGATCCAACGCCGCTATGGCCTTTCCTACGAAGAGGCCGGTATGGCGAAGAAGCAAGGCGGGTTGCCTGATAATTATATTCCTGAGGTGTTGGAGCCCTTCAAGGAGGCGATGGCACAACAGGTGAGTCGGTCGCTGCAATTTTTCTTCTCGTCGAGCCAGTACAACAACGTTGACCACATCGTGCTGGCGGGTGGATGTGCCTCCATAATGGATATTGATGACCTGATTGCGGAAAAGATAGGCACTACGACTTCTATCGCCAATCCGTTTGCCAACATGGCGTTGTCATCGCGGGTCAAACCCCATTCCCTGAGCGGCGATGCGCCGGCATTGATGATTGCCTGCGGTTTGGCCATGAGGAGTTTTGATCGATGACCCGCATCAACCTTCTGCCATGGCGCGAGCTACAGCGCAAAGAGCGTGAACGCGAATTTTATACGATGGCCGGCGGCGCGGCCTTTGTCATGCTGCTGGTGATCGTCTACGCCCATTTTTACGTATCAGGGATGATAGAAAACCAAAATGCCCGCAATAGTTACCTGGATAGTCAAATCAAGATAGTCGAGGGGCAAATCAAGGACATCAAACGACTGGAGGACGAAAAGGCCCAGTTGCTGGCGCGGATGAAGGTGATCGAGACACTTCAGGGGCAACGTCCGCAGATGGTTCATCTGTTCGATGAAATCGTGAAGACATTACCGGATGGCGTCTATCTGACCAGTATTAAACAGTCGGGCACATCGATCACCATAGAAGGTGTCGCTCAATCCAACGCCCGGGTCTCGGCGTTCATGCGCAATATAGATGGTTCGCAATGGTTGGTGGAACCGAAACTCTCCGTGATCGAGGCCTTGAATAGCAAGAACAGTAAAAATAGCAAGGACGCCCAGAACGAAAAAGGCAGTAAATTTGTATTGACGTTCAAGCAGGCCATGGCAGGGGATGATGCCGACGCGGATCTCAACAAAAAGAAAGTCGCGCCTAAGGCGAAGGCCGCCGCAAAAAAGAAAGCGGGTAAGCGGTCATGAATTTAGCAGAACTCAAAGAACAACTGCAGAACCTCGACATCAAAGATGTCGGAAATTGGCCGGTATTCATTAAAAGCGGTGCCATCGTCATTATCTGCATCGTGGTTTTGGCCGCCGGATTCTGGTTCGATACCCGTAGCCAGCTTGATGAGTTGGATCAGGCCCGTAATAAAGAGGGCACGCTGAAGGCGGATTTTGCTCAAAAGCAGCATAAGGCTGTAAACCTGAAGGTTTACAAGCGCCAGATGCAAGAGATGAAACGTTCATTTGGCACCATGCTGCGACAGTTGCCTTCAAAGACCGAAATCGCCGAGTTGCTGGTGGATATCTCGCAAACCGGCCTGACTAACGGTTTGGAGTTCAAGCTGTTCAAGCCCGAGTCCGAGGTTCCGGAGGATTTTTACGCGGTCCTGCCTATCAAGATTAAAGTCACAGGTGATTATCATGAATTCGGTAAGTTTGTGAGCGATGTCGCGGTCTTGCCGCGGATCGTCACACTACACGATATCAATATTTCGCCCAGCAAGGACGACAAAAATAACGACGGTAATCATCTAGTTATGGAAGTTACCGCCAAAACGTATCGCTATCTTGAGGAGGGCGGGAAATGAGCCTCCTGAAGATCCACCGTTACCACGGTGTGGGTGATGCAAAGTCATCGCCTTCCCGGCCGAAGGCGTCAAGTACGTTGATGAAGGCGATCATTGCGGTGGTAGCCGGATTAATGATGACCGCCTGCAGTAGCGATAACTTTGGTGATCTGAAAAGATTTGTAGCTGCGGAAAAGGCCAAGCCGGGCGGTCGCGTCGAACCCATACCGGAAGTCAAGCCGTTTGAGTCCTTTACTTATAAGATCCATGGCCGCAAGTCACCTTTCCAGCCGTGGGGACTCAACTCCGGCCAAGGGAAGTCTGCGGCGTCTAAGGGCGGATTGCACCCCGATACCCACCGGCGGCGTGAGGCATTGGAGGCGTTTCCCTTGGATACTCTGAGCATGGTGGGTACGGTAACCCAAAAGGGTGGCATGTGGGCCATCATCCAGGCGCCGGATAAATTGGTCTATCGCGTCAAGCGCAATAATTACATGGGCCAGAATTATGGCCGTATAACGAAGATAACCGAAGATAAGGTCGAGCTGGTGGAGATCGTTCCCGATGGCCTCGGGGGATGGCAGGAACGACACACCAGCTTGGTATTGGCAGACAAGTCCCAGTAGGGAGCCGTATGTGATGAGCGGAACACAATATATGAACGCACGAAACGGGATTGGTTTGACGGAGCGACTGGCGTCTAGTTGGTGGTTAGTGATGCTGGCAGCGTTGTTGTTCGCCGCGGGCACTGCTTACGGCGCGGAAAATAAATCCGGGCCGCAACTGGATGACATTCAATTTTCAGCTCTTCCCGGCAATCGCGTACAGGTGGACTTGGTGATGAACAGCCCGGTAAATGCGCCGCGCAGTTTTACCACGGATACCCCGGCGCGTATCGCGTTGGATTTTCCCAATACCACCAGCAATCTGACCAAGAAGACCTTCAGTATCGGTGTGGGCGTGGTGCGGAGCGTAGCCGCTGTGCAGGGTAAAGACCGTACCCGGGTGGTGTTGGATCTGGTGAAGATGGTGCCCTACAAAACCCGGGTTGAAGGTAAGCATTTTTATATCACCGTAGAAGGCGGTGATATCGTTGCAACGGCGCCAGCAGCGCCCGCCCCTACAATGACCAAAGCCGGTACGACCACTGCTGCGACGGAACCGTTCAAGATTGACGACATAGATTTTCGTCGCGGCGTCAACGGTGAAGGTCGGGTGCTGATTACCTTGTCCGACCCCGCGATCCCCGTGAATGTTCATAAGGAGGGCGACAAGATTGTGCTGGATTTCGCCGGCACCAGTGTCCCCAAGAAATTGGTGCGCCGGCTGGATGTGGTCGATTTCGCAACCCCCGTCACCATGGTGGATACCTATCCCGTGGGTAAAGATACACGTATGGTTATCACGGCCAAAGGCAATTATGAGCATC
>CAYWIQ010000002.1:17471-24952 GCA_964458405.1 uncultured Chromatiaceae bacterium | reverse complement strand
CCAGGCCGAGGAGACGCCGTCGGTGGTCATCGACGGTAAGTACATCGTCAACCCGGACAACGCCAACGGCGACTTCAATACCATGATCAAGATCATGGACTATCTGATCGACAAGGAACGTACCGCCGACAAAGGATAGACTCCTGACATTCATTCACCGGAACAGGGTGTCGCCGTGGTAGCCTAATGCCATGAAGGCTGCGGAATTATTCGTCAAATGTCTGGAAAACGAAGGTGTGGAGTTCATCTTCGGTATCCCAGGTGAGGAAAACCTCGCCCTCATGGATGCCCTGCTGGATTCCCCCATCCGTTTCATCACCACCCGTCACGAGCAGGGCGCCGCCTTCATGGCCGATGTCTATGGCCGCGTCACCTGGCGGGCGGGGGTGTGTCTATCCACCTTGGGACCCGGCGCCACTAACCTCATCACCGGGGTGGCGGATGCCAACATGGACCATGCGCCGCTGGTGGCCATCGCCGGCCAGGCCGATACCAACCGCCTCCATAAAGAATCCCATCAGGTACTGGACCTGCAGAACATCTTCGCCCCCGTCAGCAAATACTCGTCACGGGTCCTGACACCCAATGTGGTCCCCGAGGTAATCCGCAAGGCCTTCAAACTGGCGCAGACGGAAAAGACCGGTGCCTGTTTCATTGAGTTTCCCGAAAATCTGGCCGAGATGGAGATCAACACCCAACCGCTGGTGGCTCAGCAGCCCACCATGCCGGAGCCGGCCGATGACCGGGTGATCGCCGCCGCCGACCTGATCTCCCAAGCCCGCCACCCCATCATCCTCGCCGGCAACGGGGTGATCCGCGCCAAGGCCTGGCGCCAATTGGCCGACTTCGCCGGTAAGCTCAACATTCCCGTGGCCAACACCTTCATGGCCAAGGGGGTCATCCCCTTCAAGCACCCTATGGCCCTGGGCAGCGTCGGGCTACAGGCCCATGACTACGTCAACACCGGTTTCGACAAGGCCGACGTGATCCTGTGTGTCGGCTACGATCTGGTGGAATATCACCCGCGCCTGTGGCACCCCACCTGCGACCGCAAGATCATCCACATCGATACCGCCCCGGCGGAGGTCGATACCAGTTACATGGTGGAGGTGGGGGTGGTGGGTGACATCGGCCATAGCCTCAGCCAGATCGCCGTGCGGGCCACTCCACAACAGGGCCACACGTTACGCCCGCTGCGCAACGCCCTCATCGAGGACATGGACCGCCACCAGAACGATATGGATTTCCCCCTCAAACCGCAGAAGATCATCTGGGACTTGCGCACCGCCATGGACCTGGAAGACATCGTGATCTGCGACGTGGGGGCCCATAAACTGTGGATGGCCCGCATGTTCCGCTGTGAACATCCCAACACCTGCATCATCTCCAACGGCTTCGCCAGCATGGGGATCGCGGTGCCGGGGGCCATCGCCACCCGCCTAGCCTATCCCCAGCGGCGGGTGATGGCCGTGACCGGCGATGCGGGATTTATGATGAATTCACAGGAAATCGAGACGGCGATCCGCTTGAATATCCCCCTCACGGTGTTGATCTGGAACGACAGCGCCTATGGATTAATAGAGTGGAAACAAATGGTTACATATGGCCGGGCCTCCCATGTGCGCTTTAACAACCCGGATTTTGTAAAATATGCCGAATCCTTCGGTGCCCAGGGCTATCGGGTCAATCACGCCTCGGAGCTGATGCCCATCCTCAAAGAGGCCTTGAATAACGACAAAGTAAACATTATTGACTGTCCAGTCGATTATACTGAGAACATCAAACTAACCGCGAAACTGGGCGAGGCGATCTTTCAATTATGAAAACCAACACCGCGACCCTCGCCACCGGCGATGAAACCCTCTTCGATGCGCCGCTCCCGGCCAACACCAAGTCCTCGCTGCGCCTGCTTAGTTACAACATACAAGCAGCGGTGGCCTCGACCCGGCCGCACCATTACCTGACCCGCAGCTGGAAGCACGTGTTACCCCATCCCTCCAGCTTCGACAACCTCGATCGCATCGCGCGGCTCACCTCCAACTATGACATCGTGGCGATCCAAGAGGCCGATGCCGGCAGCATGCGCAGCTACTTCGTCAACCAGGTGGAGTATCTGGCGCGTCGCGGCCACTTCCCGTTTTGGTGTCACCAAACCAATCGCGACCTGGGCAAGTTCGCGCAACACAGCAACGGACTGTTGAGCAAATTCCGACCCCACCTCATCGCCCAGCACAAGTTACCAGGCATCATCCCCGGCCGAGGTGCCATGATGGTTCAATTGGGCCGTGGCAACGCCACCTTGGCGGTGTTGCTGGTGCACCTGGCGCTGGGTCGGCGGGCGCGGCTGCGGCAATTCGACTTCATCAGCGAATTGATCAGCGACTTCAAGCATGTGGTGGTGATGGGCGACTTCAACTGCGTACCGGAGAGCCACGAGATGGATCTGTTGTTAGCCAAGACCCATCTTTGCGAACCGGCGGCCGCACTGCATACCTTCCCCAGTTGGCGTCCTTACCGCAACATCGATCATATCCTGGTGACACCGTCCCTGAAGATTTCCGATCTTCAGGTGGTACATCATGCCCTCTCGGACCACTTACCTATCGCCATGGAAATTGAAGTCCCCGAGGACGTACAGCTGCAAAGTGCCTAGCATCATACTTTAGACATCGATTACCCACCGTCACAATTCGCTTAAAATCACTTGTTGGTCTTGGGGCGCTCAGCCACCAGTTTTAGAAAGGCCATGGGCGTCTGCTGAGGCGTGGCGCCGACGCCGGTCAGCAATATCCGTCGCTCACGAATCCGCTCTTCCACCACGAAGGCCTGTTCCTCGGATAACATGCCCGAGGCCACCATTGACGAAAGCGTGCCGTCGGCGACCGCCATCTCGTATTCGTAGTCCAGCGCCGGCGGAAAGATGCGGTAAACATCCACCACATTGATGACCCGAATCCGGGACAGCCGAACTTGCCGCGCACCCGCCGCCGCCTTGTCGCGCAACGCTTGTAACCAGGCATCCTTGTGTCGGGCGAAGGCCTCCGGATTGAATTGCTTATTCAAATTAATGGCGGAGAAGAATTGCTCCACCTCTTCGACCACCCCCGCCGTGACCTGGGAAGTCGGGTGCATAAGGCGGCGACAGCCCAACACCGCCTGAGGTGGGACCGCGATCTGCACGACGCGTCCACCGTGACTGGCCTCCGCCGAGCCGGCCCACATCGATGACTTGCGAAACGGCGTGCCGTCCACATCCAACCATGTCACACCCGGGGCGCCCTCCAAGGGATCGCTGTAATCCTTGTAGGCCTTGTGAAAGGCAAAGCACGCCGCGCTGTCACCTTTCTCCGCCAAATCGATCAGATCCTGCATGGCGGTCTTGCGAGTCTCGGCCAAATCCCCCAGGACCGCCAGATGGCGCGCCCGCAGATTGTAGGCGGTACGGCTCACACGTTGATTCACGACCATCTGCGGGTGGGTGTAGTCGGTATAGGGCAGGACGGCATTGACCCGACCGAAAAATTGCGGATCAACCCCTATCCAAAAGGAAACGAAGGCCTTCTTATCCAAGGTCTGCCGCAAATGATCCAGGGCCGCGGCCGCCGCCGTGGCTCGTAAATCGCGCGCCTGCCCGTGCATTTCACTCGCAAGATAGACGTTATCGGTGAAATAGCGAACCCTATCGCTCAACGGCAATCGATCCAATGCCTGCGGAGACAGCGGCTTCAAAAATTTGATACCGGCAAGCTTGGCGGCATTCTCTTTGCCGCCCAGCCCCGCACAACCGGACGATAACACGGCCAAGGAAACCGTTATCCAGACGGCCCAACCCACCTTCATCCAGCGCCCAACACTGAAACACTTCCACTTCATCACGACGGCACATCCATAGCCCGATGCTTTCATCTACTTAACCTGCTTTATATATTAAATTTTTTACATTACGGGGCGCTTATTCGCCGGGGTTTCATGAACCAAGTGCTTGATATTACTGTCATGCCACATTGACGAGCCGCCCCACTTTCTGCTAACTAGTTATTAGTCATGTAGAGATGGGATAGACGACGATGATGGTACTTAACCTGCCCCGCGATGATCTGGGGGTGTTGCGTCTCCAACAGAGCAATGCCGCCAAGGCCTACGCGCCCATAGCTTCAGTGGCCGCCACCACCGCCGCAGGTTCCCAACCGTCACCCACCCTGGCCACGCCGGTGGTCGCCCCGGATGAGCGTCGTCACGGCGAGCGTCGCCAAGCGCACGAACGCCGTGGCCAGGGCCGCCAGGCCGCCGTATTGCTCGATACCCGTAGCCATCACGAAAGGCGCACCCATGACCGCCGTCGGCGCACGACCGCTCAGGGGCGCTCTTTCGTACCGCAAGGCATCGACCTCCGCATCTAGTCGGGAATCTTCTTGACCCAGCGTATCGCCCTCCAGCGTAACCAGTCACTTTCTGACACCACTAACGCCAAGCAGGCCAACCGCATTGATAACGATTCGTTGTAAGATCGACATCATGCTTGTTACAAAGACCACAACATGATTTGGGGACTGATTGGGCTTATCTTGGTTCTGGTGCTGGTCGGAATGGCCCTCACCAACCGTAACGCCGGTCGTGTCCTACCCGTGGCCGCTGCCATCGTTATCGCCATCATTGGTTATTTCGCCTGGCAACAAAACCACCAACTGGAACGCTCCAAGCAACTCATCCCGGCGGCGGAAGTGGAACTGGCCGACATGAAAATCGTCACGGAGGAACGCGGCCGGCAAATTACCGGTCGCGTCCGCAACCATTCCCAAACTTACACCTTGAGGGAACTGCAAGTGCGCATCTCCATGGAAGACTGTGCCGACAGTCACTGCGAAGTCATCAATCAGACGGATATCAGTTTCAAACCCGATGTCCCGCCGGGGCAAGCCCGCGATTTCCGCGAACCGCTGTATATCACTTCACCCATCGCCCCGCGCGGTAAGCTGGTATTGAAGTACTCAGTGGTGGGTACCCGCGCCGGCATGGGATCTGATCCCGCCTCGTAGCGCGGCAGTATAGCGTCAATGCGCTGCCCGACGCCAATTCAGCGCCGTATTAGGAAACCGTTTGGCCTGCCGCCTGTAAATCGGCGTGATACGAGGAACGTACCATAGGGCCGCTGGCGACACTGACGAAACCCAGAGATTTGGCCCGTTCGCCCAGCATGGCAAATTCATCGGGCGTCACATACCTCTCCACGGGCAGGTGATGCCGGCTGGGTTGGAGATACTGGCCGAGCGTCAGCATGTCGCAGCCGTGTTCGCGCAGATCCAGCATCACCGCCTCAACTTCTTCGAAACTTTCGCCCAAGCCCAACATCAATCCCGATTTGGTGGGGATCTCAGGGTGAAGCGCTTTGAAGTTCTGCAACAGACGCAACGACCAAAGGTAATCCGCGCCCGGCCGCACGGGTTTGTAAAGACGCGGGACGGTTTCCAGATTGTGATTGAACACATCGGGCGGCGCCTCCGCCAACTTCGCCAAAGCCACCTCGGCACGGCCGCGGAAATCGGGCACCAGAATCTCGATCTGGATATGCGGCGACTGGCGACGCACGGCCTCGATGCACTCCTTGAAATGCCCGGCACCCCCATCACGCAGATCATCGCGATCCACCGAGGTGATCACTACGTAGCGCAGACCCATGGCGGCGATGGTATTGGCCAAATTGATGGGTTCGCCCGCATCCAGCTCGCCGGGGCGGCCATGGGCCACATCGCAAAACGGGCAACGCCGCGTACAGATATCGCCCATGATCATGAAGGTCGCGGTACCATGGCTGAAACATTCACCGAGGTTGGGACAAGAAGCCTCTTCGCACACGGTATATAAACGGTGTTCGCGCAACACTGCCTTGAGGCGCGATACCTGCGGTGAGGTCGGGGCCTTGGCGCGTATCCACTGCGGCTTGCGCTGGAATTGCACGGTGGGTTCGATCTTGACCGGGATACGGGACACCTTGGCGGCGCCGCGTTCACGCACCGTCCCGGCCGTTGCTGCTTTCTTCGTCGACGACATGAAAACTCCTCTACTGCTAAACGGGGACGATCGGCCCCGTAGCCGGGCCGCCATCCATCCATATTCCGGTCATGGCGAGACACCCGGCAAGTTTATCGGCCAAGCGCTGATAAAGCCCCTCGGGCTCCTGCACTGCCACCAAATCGGTAAGTTGCGTCACCGCCAAACCGGGGTAACCGCAGGGATTGATGCGGGTGAAGGGTTCCAGGTCCATGGCCACATTGAAACTGAGACCATGATAACAGCAGCCACGCCGTACCCGCAGCCCCAGCGCGGCGATCTTGGCCCCGTCCACATAGACCCCGGGGGCGTCGCGGCGGCCCGCCCCAGCGAGCCCGAATTCGGCCAATAAGCCGATAACGGCTTGTTCCAAGGCGATAACTAGCTGCCTGGGCCCCATCCCCAGACGACGCAGATCCAACAAGACGTAGGCCACGATCTGGCCGGGGCCATGATAGGTCACCTGGCCGCCGCGATCCACCGCGACCACCGGGATGTCGCCGGGAGTGAGCACATGCTCCGGCTTGCCGTTGAGACCCACGGTAAAGACCGGCGGGTGCTCCACCAGCCACAGCTCGTCGGCGCTGGCGGCATCGCGCGCCTCGGTAAAGGCCTGCATGGCCCGCCACACCGCCGAATAGTCACACCGACCCAACCGCCGCAGGATTAGTTTCCCACCGTTCACGGCAGAAGCAGGATCGTCTACCGGCAGGTGTAGAGGCCGTAGTTGCTGAAGGTCCATAGATCGAGATTACCAGGAGGTGGTACGTCCACCAAGAATTTACCCTAAGCGGGCGCCATCCCCGTTGGCTGCGTCCAATCAATAAATTGGCAAATGCGCGACCACGGCCAACCCGCCCACCATCAAATCGCCATCAGCACCTGCTCGCAGGCAACCAAGTCTTGATAAATGGCATCCAGCTGGATCCGGCTTTGCGCCTCTATGGTCACCGTCACCGCCATGTACTTGCCCTCGGCGCTGGGTCGTACCGTGACCGCCGCCGCGGCAACCTCCGGGGCATGGCGTCGAACGATGTCCACCACCACGGCTTCGAAACTTCCCGAGGCCAAACCCATCGCCTTGATGGGAAAGTCACACGGGAACTCCAAGACTGATTGATCAGGATCGTTCACGGCTTCTTCATCGCGACGTAGGGGTAGTACCTTCCCATGAGGTGGTCGTTCGGCACTCGACCTGCGTCATGCCGCCGGCAGCTCACCGCGCTCGCGTACGATCTGCTTATAATCTTGGTATAGGCCCATCATCTTGCGCCAAAGCGCCCCGGGTTTGCCTTCCCCCACCCGGCGTTGATCCAAGCGGGTCACCGGCAGGATCTCCCGGGTGGAACTGGTCAACCATACCTCATCGGCGGCCTGTAAATCCCGGGGGCTGATGGCGGCCTCGCGATGGGGGATGTCATGGGCGGCCGCCA
>CAYWIQ010000002.1:6943-17461 GCA_964458405.1 uncultured Chromatiaceae bacterium | reverse complement strand
CTTTCTCGACGGCCAGCCTGATTTGCTCGGCATCGGCCGCCAATTCCAAAATCAGGTCACGGGTGATCCCCGGCAGTAGAAAAGGCCCTTTGGGTGGGGTAATCAGTTCACCGTCCTTGACGATGAACAGATTGCTGGCCGCACCCTCATTGACCTGACCGTCCCGCACCAATATCGCCTCGACGGCGCCTTGATCCAGGGCCTGTTGCCGCAGCAGGATGTTGGGCAACAAGGTGATGGCCTTGATATCGCAACGCTGCCAACGGATATCCGGCAAGGTGACGGCCGCCACGCCCTGCTCCTCTATCTCCGCCGCCATCGGCTGCAACGGGCTGCTGACCACGTACACTGTGGGCCGCGTCTGCTTGGGAAAGGCGTGATCACGGGGAGCGGCGCCCCGCGTGATTTGCATGTAAATGGATTGGTCGCCGCCGCCGTTGCGCCGCACCACTTCCTGCAAGCACTGTTGCCACTGATTGCCAGACAACGGATCCGGGAGACGGATCTCCCTCAAGCTGCGGGCCAAGCGTTGCAGGTGTTGTTCCAGCCGGAACAGCCGGCCGCCGTATACGGGGATGACCTCGTAGACGCCGTCGCCGAAGACGAAACCCCTGTCCGTCACCGAGACCTGGGCCTGCTCGAGAGGCAGGAATTCGCCGTTGATATAAACGATGCTCATAATCGGACCGACGCCTACTCAAACCATAATTTGACGTCGTCGACGACTTGCTGAAAAAAGTCACCCTCCGCTACGCTCTGCAAGGCAACCAGGGGTTTGGCCACTACGGTCTGCCCGTCGAGCTTGACGTTCAACGTACCATATTGCTTGCCCTTGGTAGCCGGGGCGATGATGGGTTGTTGAACCTGCATGCGGGCATCCAGCTTCTTATATTCGCCGCGGGGGATGGTGACATACAATTCCTTGGCCAGGCCCAACGGTAATTTTTCGCTTTGCCCCTTCCAAACTCGGACGGTGGACAGCGGTTTTGCCGCGCTGTACAGCTTATGGGTCTCATAGAAACGAAAACCGTAGCGCAACAGCTTTTCGCTCTGTACCGCCCGGGCCTCCTCGCTGTCGGTCCCCAGCACCACGGAGATCAAGCGCATATTGTCCTGCAGCGCCGAGGCCACCAGACAATACCCCGCCGATTCGGTATGACCGGTCTTGACCCCGTCCACCGCTTTGTCACGCCACAGCAACTTATTACGATTGTGCTGGGTAATGCCGTTGAAGGTGAAGGTACGCATGGAATACAGCTGATAATGATCGGGGAAATCGCGGATGATCGCCCGCGTCAGCACGGCCAAGTCACGCGCGGTCGTGTAGTGATCGGGATTGGGCATGCCGGTGCTGTCGACAAAATGGGTACCGGTCATCCCCAGACGCTTGGCCTCCTGGTTCATGAGTGATACGAACACATCTTCGCTGCCGCCAACATACTCCGCCAAGGCCACCGTGGCGTCGTTTCCGGATTGGACGATCATACCCTTGAGCAGATCCTCTACGGACACCTTCTTGCCAACCGGCACAAAGGTGCGTGAACCACCCATGCGCCAGGCATGCTCGCTGATGGTGACCTTATCGCTAAGCTTGATCCGCCCGTCGCGCATCTCCTTGTAGATGATATATGACGTCATCAGCTTGGTCAGACTCGCCGGTTCCATACGCTGATCGGCCTTGGATTCGGCCAGCACCTGGCCGCTGTTGTAATCGATCAATATATAGGCGCGCGCGGCAAGATCGGGCGGCGGTGGCACACCCAGCGAGGCCGCAGCGGCGTCAACGGACGTCGCGAGGGCAATCAAACACAGCAGCGCACACAGTGGTTCGCGGAAAGACGATTTTGTAGAAATAAAGGTCACTGGCAAAAACCCTGGTTGAAAGAACGCCACGGACTACCGGCCGTGGGCAATTCGATAGGTGGCAAGATATAAAGCGAACGCAAAACAATATTCTAACCCGCCTACGGCTAATTTTCAGCCCTGGCGCTGCGAGGGTGTCGCTAATTGATGACGACCTGGGAATCGACGACGCCGATATCCGCCAGTTTTCGCGTCAAGCGATCCACTTCATCGACACCGCTCAGAGGTCCTATGCGCACTCGATAGAGAGTATCGCTACGCTTGTCATCGACGCCCTTGCTGACATGGATGGCGGCAGGCGGACTGAGTGAGGCCACCCGTTGCGACAACCGCTCGGCATTGGCGCGGTCGGCGAAGGCGCCTACCTGTAAATAGAGGTCGGCGGGATCGGCCTTGGCTACGTGCTCGGATGCCGGCGCGGGCGGCGCGCTGGGGTCGATGGCACGTACTTCCACCAGCCCCGTACCCTCGGCGGTGATACCGAGCTTTACCGCCGCCACGTAGGAGAGATCGATGAGGCGATTGTGCAGAAAGGGACCGCGATCATTGACCTTGACGATCACCTTGCGGCCGTTACGCAGATTGGTGACTTGCACATAGGTCGGGATCGGTAAGGTGGTATGGGCCGCCGTCATGGCGTTCATATCGTAGAGTTCGCCGCTGGAGGTGCGGTGACCATGAAACTTTGAACCGTACCAGGAGGCGATACCGCGCGCCACGTAACCCTTGCTGCTCTTCAATACATGATAGCGGTGGCCGTTCACCACATAATAATCGGGATTGCCGTAGGGACTGCGCGCCTCGACGCGCGGCACCGCGTTGGGCACCGCCGCGGCGTTCACAGGCGCGGCGGGCGGCCCATCGCCACCCCAACCCGAATTCGACGGCAGGGTGCCGCATGCCGACAGCAGCGGCAGCAACAGCAACCCGCACCGCCATCGCCACCCCAAACACCGTACATGCACTAAACTGAAGTGATGTGAAGTTGCCATGCTAACGCCTTGAACGCCTCATGCCCGCCAGACGTTGGTCATACCGAACGCGAATCTCCTCACTGAGCTGATAAACCGCCATCGCATAGAGCGGACTGTGATTATAGCGGGTTATCACGTAAAAGTTCTGCAGCCCCGCCCAATATTCCGGCCCGCTCTTCTGCTCCAACTCGATGAGTGCGACCTTGTCGCCGGCAGGTAAGGAGGCGGCCGTCTTGATCCCGTATTGCCGCAGTTCCTGGACCGTGATGGAGGGCTTGAGTCCCTTGGCCACCAATTCCCGTCCATGATCACCGCCTGACGTCACCGGCACCGCCACGCCGCCGCCGCGCTCCCAACCATGCTCTTTGAAATAATTGGCGACGCTGCCGATGGCATCGGTGCTGTTGTTCCACAAGTCTCGCTTGCCGTCACCGTCGAAATCCACCGCATAGTGCCGGTAGCTACTGGAGATGAATTGGCTTTGCCCCATTGCCCCGGCATAGGAACCGGTCAACGACAGCGGGTCTATGTCTTCCTCTCGGGTTAACAACAGATATTGCTCCAACTCGCTCTTGAAGAAGGCGGCGCGCGGCGGGTAATCGAACGCCAGCGTCACTAAGGCGTCCAATACCCGATAAGAACCTTGGCGGCTACCGTAACGGGTTTCCACGCCCAGAATGGCGGTAACGATCTGTGGCGGCACACCGTATACACGTTCGGCACGTTCCAGTGCCTGCGCATGTTGCTCCCAAAACGCCACCCCGCCCTCGATGCGTGAGGACTGCAGAAAAATCGGCCGATATTCATACCACGGCTTGCTTTCCGCCGGTCGGGAAATGGCGTCGATGATCGCCGGACGCACCTGTGCCGCCTTGAACCAGGCCGCCAATTGTGCCTTGTCGAAACCGTGACGGCGCGCCATATCAGCGATGAAGGCGCGCACATCACCTTGCTGGGACAAGTCCGGCACCCTGGCCATGCCGGTACAGGCCGCCAGCAACAATGAAACCACCGCAATAGTGCGCCAAGCCTTCATAGCCAAAGTCCGTTCAACTGGACAACAAGCGGCGATGGGTATGAATCGACATCAAGACCCCGAAAGCAGACATCATGGTCACCAAGGAGGTGCCGCCATAGCTCACCAGCGGCAATGGCAACCCCACCACCGGCAACAAACCGGTTACCATGCCGATATTGACGAATACGTAGACAAAGAAGGTAAGCATCAAACTACCGGCGACCAAGCGGTTAAAACTGCTTTGGGCCTGGGTAGAGATGTACAGTCCGCGCGCGACGATAAAAAAGTAAATCGCCAACAACAGCAGAATCCCGATGAAACCGAACTCCTCCGCCAGTACCGCAAAGATGAAATCGGTGGAATGTTCCGGCAAAAAATCCAAATGCGCCTGGGTGCCGTTGAGCCAACCCTTGCCGTATATCCCGCCCGAGCCGATGGCGATCTTGGATTGAATAATATGATAACCGGCCCCCAGGGGGTCGCTCTCGGGATTCAGGAAGGTAAGCACCCGCTGCTTCTGGTAGTCGCGCAGGAAGTACCACAATACCGGCGCGGCGGTGGCCAGCAGGCCCACCACCGAGGCCACCAGGCCCCAGGATATGCCGGACAACAGCAGCACAAAGATGCCGGAACTGGCCACCAGCAGGGCGGTACCGAGATCGGGCTGGCGAATGATCAGAAAGGTCGGGATGATGATGATCAGGCTCGCCGCCGCAACGGCGCGTCGACTGGGTGGCAAGGGATTCTCGGCCAGATACCAGGCAACCATCATCGGCACCACCACCTTCATCATCTCCGAGGGTTGAAAGCGCACTACGCCGAAATTCAGCCAACGTTGCGCGCCCTTGCCGATTTCACCCATGACCAGCACCGCGATCAACAGGATCACGCCGATGCCGTACACCCACGGCGTCCAGCGCGCAAATTGCTGGGGCGGAACACGCGCCAGCACCAGTAAAATGCCGAAGCCAGCCGCCAGACGGATCGACTGGCGAACAATGACATCCATGTTCTGGCCACTGGCGCTATAGAGCACGATCAGGCCCACCGCCGACAGCACAAGCAATCCCACCAACAGCGGTACATCCATGTGCAGGCCGCGCATCAGCGGACCGTATTGCCTACGCTCATACCAGCGGGTTTGCGAGGGATCCATAGCCATACCTATAAAGCCGGTTTTGAAGAAAAATAACGATCCATCACCGCGCGGGCGATGGGCCCGGCTGCGCTGCCGCCGTGACCGCCGTTTTCCACCACCACTGCGATGGCAATCTCCGGATCGTTGGCAGGCGCGAAGGCGATGAACAACGCATGGTCGCGCAAGCGTTCCTCCACGTCCTCGGCCTTGTAACGTTCATTCTGCTTGACGCCGAACACCTGCGCCGTGCCGGTCTTGGCCGCAATAGGGTAGGTGGCGCCACGCCCCATACGGTAGGCCGTGCCCGTGGGATCACTGACCACGCGCCCCATGGCGGTAATCACCGTGTCCCAATTCTTCGGGGAAGCGATAGGTACCTTGCCCTCCTTCACCAGCGGTTGCGCTTGCAGCTCTTTACCGTCCGGTGCCTGGATGGCGTGAACGATGTGCGGCAGCATGACGGTGCCGCGATTGGCGAGGATTGCCGTCGCCTCCGCCAGTTGCAACGGCGTCACCAGATCATAGCCCTGTCCGATACCGCTGATCAGCGTCTCGCCCGGATACCATACCTCATGATGCGCGGCCCGTTTCCAGGCCCGAGACGGCAACAGGCCGGAAAGCTCGCCAGGCAAATCAATGCCGGTCTTCTTGCCAAACCCGAAATAACTGAGATATTTATGTATGCGATCGACACCTAATTCATGGGCCAGTTGATAAAAATATACATCACAGGAATGCACAATGGCCGAATTGACGTTGGTCAAACCATGCCCTCCATGCTTCCAGTCACGATAGCGATGGCTGTCGCCGGGCAGTGAATACGACCCCTGGCACAACACCTCAGTATCGGGCGTCACCTCCTTGTATTCCAAGCCGGCGAGGGCCATGAACGGCTTGATCGTCGAACCGGGCGGATACTGGCCGGTCAAGGCGCGGTTGAACAGCGGTTGGTCGATGTCGTCCTGAAGATCTTTATACTGTTTAGAGCTGATGCCGTTGACGAACAGATTGGGATCAACACCGGGGACGCTGACCATGGCCAACACCTCACCGGTCTTGGGATTGATCGCCACCAGCGCACCGCGTTTCCCCTCAAGGGATTTCTCCGCCACCGTCTGCAGATCCATATCGATGGTTAAATAGATATTCTGACCGGGCTTGGGTGGAATACGCTGCAGCACTCTGAGCACCCGGCCGCGCGCGTTGCTTTCCTCATGCTGATAACCTACCGTGCCGTGCAATACGTTCTCGTAGGATTTCTCGACGCCGGTTTTTCCGATGTGCGTAGTGCCGCTGTAATTGGACGGGTCGACTTCGTTCAATTCATTTTCGTTGATACGGCCGACGTAACCGATGGCGTGTGAAGCGATCTTACCAAAGGGGTAATCTCGGGTGAGACGTGCTTGAATATCCACGCCGGGAAAACGATAGCGGTTGACGGCGAAGCGCGCTACTTCCTCCTCGCTGAGGCGAAAACGCAGCGGGATGGATTCGAAGGGACGTTTCTGGTCCAACCGCTTGCGGAAACTTTCCACATCGTCATCACTGATGAATATCAATTTTCTCAGCCCGGCCAGGGTCGCATCCAAATCGTCGGTTTGCTCCGGAATGACCTCCAGACTGAATGAAGGTAGATTCTGGGCCAGCAGCACGCCGTTGCGATCGTAGATCAAGCCGCGGGTGGGCGGCACTGGAACGATATTGACCCGATTGTTTTCCGAAAGGGTGGCAAAGTGCTCGTGGCTAAGGATCTGTAGGTACACCAAACGCACCACGACCACACCCATCAACACACTCACGCATACCAGGGCGATGACAACGCGGGTAGTGAAGAAATGAGTCTCCCGCAGGTGGTCTTTTAAAGGCGTACGACGCTGCATGTTAACAAGCCCTAGGAACCACAAATTACGTTACATGGAAACGGCGGCGTACGCCGCGCAATCCCGCAAACATCCACGGCCACAACAGGGCGCTGGAGACACTGGGCAACCAATAACTGAAGGTACCCCGTGACTGGCCGATGATGCCCAGCACCCACAGTACCAGCAATTGATCCAGCGCAACGAACACCATAACCGTCAACGCCTGCTGCCAAAGAGGAAAGACCCGTATGCGCCGATGAAGTTTCAAGGCGAGATAGGCCATCACCGCATAGCCCAGGGCATGCTGTCCCAATAAGGCACCGCGCGCCACGTCAACCACCAACCCTACCGACCAGCCAATGCCCACACCCACCCGCTGCGGCAAGGCCAAACACCAATAGATCAAGACGATGGCCGTCCATTCGGGACGCATGGCAACCAGCCAATCCGGAAGCGGCACGATATCCAGCATCAACGCCACGATAAAGGTGACGACGATGACCCAACCACGATGATGGATGGCCAATACCATGCTCAGTGTCCCTTAGCCTTAGTTGCCGGCGGTTTTGCCGCGTCGGCGGCGGGCGGGCAGGGTCCGGAGGCGGGATCACACCGCCTCTGTCCGGGTTGGGACGCCGACCGCCATACCAGCAAAACTTCACGACTCTGCTCCAAATGCGCCGTCGGGATCGCGGTAACGTCGGCGAAGGGCTGGCCCGGATTGCGTTCGATCTTCTTCACCACGGCCACCGGATAGCCCGGTGGAAAACGACCTCCCAGACCGGAGGTCACTAGCAGATCACCTGCCTTTATATCTGCGTTAAGCGGAAGATTGGGGATATCGAGACGACCGGCGGCACCGGTACCCATGGCGATGGCACGCAGGCCATTGCGGTTTACCGCCACTGGAACCGCGTGACTGGGGTCGGTGATCAGCATGGCGGTACTGGTGAAGGGTGCCACGTGAACCACCTGTCCCATCACCCCCTCGGCATCCACGATGGATTGCCCGACCACTACGCCGTCCTGGCTACCCTTATTGATGACAATCTCCTGAGAAAAGGGATCGAGGTCCACTTCCAGCAACTCGGCCACCAATACCCGCTCACCTACCTTGAAGGAAGAATCCAACAGGGCGCGCAAGCGGGCGTTCTCGGCCTCCAGGGCCGCCATCTTCTGCAATCGGGCGCTCTGCAACAGCTCTTTATCGTGAAGCCTGGCGTTTTCTTCTTCCAGCGATTGGCGGCTGGCCAGGAGATCGCCCAGCCAATGACCCGCGTCTATGGGCAGACCCATTACATATTGAATGGGTGATATGACCAGCGACAACGCCGCCCTGACGCTTTCCAAGTGATGTTGGCGATGATCGACGGTCATCAATACCAAGGATACGACCACGAATACCCCCAAACGGATATTCTCGGACGGTCCTCGTATAAACAGCGGCTTAATGGGTCTGTCCCCCGAAACTCACCGATATCGCAGGTGGCGCCCCTATCGCCATCGCCGGTTAACCGATTGGGTGACGGGGGGACGCTCCGCGCGCAAGCCCCTTCGCCACGGATTATTCGACCACAAATACGTCGCCACCACCTTCGTCTATCATCTCCAGGGCTTTGCCGCCGCCGCGGGCGACACAGGTGAGCGGATCCTCGGCCACCACCACCGGCAGCCCAGTCTCCTCGGTCAGCAAGCGATCCAGATCGCGCAGCAGCGCGCCGCCACCGGTGAGCACCATGCCCCGTTCGGCGATATCGGCGCCCAGGTCCGGTGGGGTCTGTTCCAGGGCGGTCTTCACCGCGCCGACGATGCCGGACAGCGGGTCCTGCAAGGCCTCGAGGATCTCGTTACTGTTCAATTTGAAACTACGCGGCACGCCTTCCGAAAGGTTGCGTCCCTTCACCTCTAGCTCACGCACTTCCTTGGCGGGGTAGGCGGAACCGATTTCATGCTTAATCTTCTCGGCGGTGGATTCGCCAATCAGTGTGCCATAGTTGCGTCTTATATAATTGATAATGGCCTCGTCGAAGCCATCGCCGCCGATACGCACCGATGCGGAATAGACGATGCCATTCAAGGAAAGAATCGCCACCTCGGTGGTACCGCCGCCGATATCCAGCACCATGGAGCCGCGCGCCTCGCTGACCGGCATCCCGGCGCCGATGGCCGCCGCCATGGGTTCCTCTATTAGATAGACCTCGCGGGCGCCGGCACCCGCGGCCGATTCCTTGATGGCGCGCCGTTCCACCTGGGTGGAACCACAGGGGACGCAGATCAGTACCCGGGGACTGGGATGGAAAAAACGGGTCTCATGCACCTTATGGATGAAGTATTGCAGCATCTTCTCGGTGATGGTGAAATCCGCAATTACCCCGTCCTTCAACGGACGGATGGCGGTGATATTGCCCGGGGTACGGCCGATCATGGCCTTGGCCTCGGCACCCACGGCGGCAATGGCCTTGGGCCCGCCCGGTCCCCGGTCCTGACGCACCGCCACCACCGACGGTTCATTTAATACGATTCCTTTACCGCGGACATAGATCAGCGTATTGGCAGTACCCAGGTCGATGGAAAGGTCATTGGAAAAAAGTCCGCGGAGGCGTTTGAAGAACATAAAGATGGATTATCCTGTGGCAAGAAAAATATGATCTGGCTTCCCTGGCCCTTGCCAGATAAAGGGCACTATTTTCAGCGCTGTGTAATTTACCAACCTGCCGGGGTTTGGGGCAAGCTGATAAGTGTGATAACTTTCGCTGTCTTGAAAAGCCATGGAGTCACTCAATCCCATGAGTCTGCAACATTCCGATATCGAAAAAATCGCCCATTTGGCGCGATTGGCGGTCACCGAAGAGGATGTGCCGCGCTACGTACGCGAACTCTCCAACATTCTCCAAATGGTGGAACAGATGAACAGCGTGGATACCCACGCCGTGATCCCCATGGCCCACCCCATGGAGGCCGGCCAGCGTCTGCGCGCCGATGAAATCACCGAAACCGACCACCGCGACCGGTTCCAAGCCGTCGCTCCCCAGGTGGAGGCGGGGTTGTACCTGGTCCCCAAGGTTATCGAATGATGCTGCCCTGCACTTTAATGCTGTCTAAAGGATTGTTGCATCATGCATAACCGAACCCTCGCCGAACTCGCCCAGGCGCTGCGTAACAAGGAATGTTCCAGCGTGGAACTGACCCGCCATTTTCTGGCGCGGGTCAAAAAACTGGATGAGCGAATCAACAGCTTCATCACAGTCGATGAGGAATCCGCCCTAGCCGCCGCCGCCGAGGCGGACCGCCGGCTGCAAGGCGGCGACGCCTCACCGCTCACCGGCGTGCCCATCGCCCACAAGGACATTTTCTGCACCGAAGGGATCAAGACCAGCTGCGGATCCCGGATGCTGGACAGTTTTGTCGCCCCTTACGATGCCACCTGCGTCACCAAGCTCAAGTCAGCAGGCACGGTCATGCTGGGCAAGACCAACATGGACGAATTCGCCATGGGCTCCAGCAACGAAACCAGCCACTATGGACCGGTACGCAACCCCTGGGACACGGATGCCGTCCCGGGCGGCTCGTCCGGCGGTTCGGCGGCCGCGGTGGCGGCCCGGCTCACCCCCGGTGCCACCGGCACCGACACCGGTGGTTCGATTCGCCAACCGGCGGCGCTGT
>CAYWIQ010000002.1:0-6933 GCA_964458405.1 uncultured Chromatiaceae bacterium | reverse complement strand
GGCCGGGTGTCACGCTACGGCATGATCGCCTTCGCCTCCAGTCTGGACCAAGGCGGCCCCATGGCCCGAACCGCGCAGGACTGTGCCTTGCTGCTGGGCGCCATGGCCGGCTTCGATCAGCGGGATTCCACCAGCATCGAGCAACCCGTACCCGATTACAGCGCCAATCTCGACAATCCCATCCAGGGACTCAAGATCGGCTTACCCAAAGAGTACTTCAGCGACGGCCTGGATAGCGAGGTCGCCAAGGGCATCGATGCCGCGATTCAGACATTTCGCGCCCAGGGCGCAGAAATAAAAGAGGTTTCACTACCCAACAGTCAGCTCGCCGTTCCCACCTATTATGTAGTGGCGCCCGCCGAGGCCTCTTCCAATCTGGCGCGCTACGACGGGGTGCGTTTCGGCTACCGCTGCGCCGAACCCAAGGATCTCATGGACCTCTATAAGCGCTCCCGCGGCGAGGGTTTCGGCGCCGAGGTCAAGCGCCGCATCATGATCGGCACCTATGTGTTGTCCGCCGGCTATTACGATGCCTATTACCTCAAGGCCCAACAATTGCGCCAGCTTATCAGCCAGGACTTCAAACAGGCCTTCACCGAGGTGGATGTCATCATGGGACCGACCTCGCCCAGCGTCGCCTTTAATATAGGCGAAAAGGTGGACGATCCGGTGACCATGTACCTGTCCGATATCTACACCATTGCCGTCAACCTGGCGGGACTGCCCGGGATGTCCGTCCCGGCGGGGTTCGTGGGCAAACGGCCGGTGGGCCTGCAACTCATCGGCAATTATTTCGAGGAGGCGCGCCTCCTCAATGTCGCCCACCGCTATCAGCAGGCCACCGACTGGCACACGCGCTGCCCGGAAGGATTTGAATGATGGCGGCGGCGCAGCGCACTAGTTCACCGTCTATTTGCTATTCGCAATTCGGAATTTAAGTATGGAATGGGAAACTGTCATCGGCCTTGAAATCCACGCCCAGCTCGCCACCCGGAGCAAGATCTTCTCCGGTGCGGCCACCGCCTACGGCGCGGCGCCCAACACCCAGGCCTGTGGCGTGGACCTGGGCCTGCCCGGGGTGTTGCCGGTATTAAATAAGGAAGCGGTGCGTATGGCGGCCAAGTTCGGCCTGGCCATCCAAGCCACAGTGGCGCCGCGCTCGGTATTCGCCCGCAAAAATTATTTTTATCCCGACCTCCCCAAGGGCTATCAGATCAGCCAGTACGAACTGCCGGTGGTGCAGCATGGCCAAGTACAGATCCAATTGGAGGATGGCGAGAGCAAGACTATCGGCGTCACCCGCGCCCACCTGGAAGAGGACGCCGGCAAATCGCTGCACGAAGATTTCCACGGTCTAAGCGGTATCGATCTCAACCGCGCCGGAACGCCCCTGCTGGAGATCGTGTCCGAACCGGACATGCGCTCCGCCAAAGAGGCGGTAGCCTACATGAAGAAGATCCACTCCCTGGTGACCTATCTGGAGATCTGCGACGGTAACATGCAGGAGGGTTCGTTCCGCTGCGACGCCAACGTCTCGGTACGCCACAAAGGCGAACACCGTTTCGGCACCCGCTGCGAGATCAAGAACCTCAATTCCTTCCGCTTCGTGGAACGCGCCATCAATTTCGAAGTGGAACGCCAGATCGATATATTGGAATCCGGCGGCCACATCTCGCAGGAAACCCGTCTCTACGACGCCAATAAAGACGAAACCCGTTCGATGCGCTCCAAAGAGGAAGCCTTCGATTACCGCTACTTTCCCGATCCCGACCTGCTGCCCGTGGAAATTGAACAGGCATTCGTTGAAGAGGTACGCGCCACCCTGCCGGAGTTACCCGACGCCAAGCACCAACGTTTCTGCGCCGAATACGGCCTGCCGGCCTACGATGCCGACGTACTCACCTCCAGCCGCGAACTGGCGGACTACTACGAAGCGGTGATCAAGCACAGCGGTGGCGAGCCCAAACAGGCGGCCAACTGGGTGTTGAGCGAACTGTTGGGCGCCCTCAACAAGGAAGGCAAGCTGCTGGCCGATAGCCCGGTAAGCGCCGCGCTGTTGGGCGGCATGCTCAAGCGCATCACCGATAACACCATCTCCGGCAAGATCGCCAAACAGGTATTCGACGCCATGTGGAACGGCGAGGGTGACGCCGACACCATCATCGCAAAGCGCGGCCTTAAGCAGGTCACCGACAGCAGGGCCATCGAGAAGATCATCGACGAGGTGCTGGCCAACAATCCGCAACAGCTGGCCGACTACCGTTCCGGCAAGGATAAGCTGTTTGGCTATTTCGTCGGTCAGGTGATGAAGGCCACCCAAGGCAAGGCCAATCCGCAACAATTAAACGAACTGTTGAAGAAAAAACTCAACGCCGAATAGACGCTGAATTGCGGCCACTCAGCGCCGCGCGATCACCACCAGTATCACGGCGGAGATCGTAGTCATCAGCGCCGCCACGATAAAGGCGGAGGCCATTCCCAGCCACTGCCATAACGCCCCGAACAGTACCGCGCCGGGCAAGGCGCTCAGCCCGCTCAACATGTGATAGGCGCCAAAGGCGGTGGCCTTGCTCGTCGCGGGGGCCACATCGCCGATCAGGGCGCGTTCGGCCCCTTCGGTGGAGGCGACCGCCGCCGCATAGGCCAGCAGCAACAGCCATGCCTGCCAATGACCATTGCCGAATCCCGCCAGTGCCAGCAGTAATACCACCCGCGCGCTCCAGCCGCCGATTACCACGGTCAGCCGCGAAGTCCTATCCGACAACACGCCGAAAGGTATGGCCACCGCGCCTTTCACGGCGTGCATGGCCGCCCACATCAACGGCAGCCACGATAATGCAAAACCTTTCGCCTCCATCCATAACACCAAAAAGGCATCGGGCACCGCCGCCAGCGCCAAGGCTGCCGAGGCCATGATCAGGCCCCGCAGCCGACCGTCCAGTTCGCGCCATGCAAGGCGCGGTGGTTTCGCTATCGAAATGGGTGCGGGAGCGGCTACGGCAGGCAGGCCGAAGATCAATAGCAACATCACCAACAGCCCCGGTACGGCGGAAGCCAGAAACACATGGCGCAGCGACACATGGGATTCCAAGAGGACATAGGCCAGCAACGGCCCCAGTACCGCGCCGCTGTGGTCCAGGGCGCGATGAAAGCCGAAGGCCTTACCGCGTATGGCCGGCGCCACCGAGGCGGCGATCATTGCGTCGCGGGGCGCCGTGCGCAGTCCCTTCCCTACCCGATCCAGAAAGCGCAGGATCAGCACCAAGGGCCAGCCGGCGCTGACCCCGATCAGGGGACGCGCCACATTGGAAACCCCGTAACCCCCGACAACCAGCCCCTTGGGATTCCAACCGCGATCCGCCAGCCATCCCGCTACCAATTTCAGGATACTGGCAGTGGCCTCGGCAACCCCCTCTATCAACCCGACCACCGCCGGCCCACCCCCCAGCACCGACGTTAGAAACACGGGTAACAACGGGGCCAACATGTCGCTGGCGGCATCGTTGAGCAGGGATACCCCGCCCAGAATCAATACCGTGCGCGGCAATGAAAATAGCGTCATGCGCATACTCTGATCCTGCGCCAGTCATTATCCCTAGCGCGGTAACTGCAAGCTTAAACCATCGGTGATGGGTTAGTGGTATTGACTGAACCCATCGTATCATCAACATAAATACTTGACTAATATGGTCATAATACCCTTAAATTCTTTATTGACATTACCCTCGCAAGCAATATAATGCATTTTGTATACATCTTTAAGCGCGTTATAACCGAGAGGAGAAGCATCATGGCACAGAACCTATATGACCGTATCGGCGGCGAAGCCGCCGTCAATGCCGCAGTGGATATCTTTTACCGCAAAGTCCTCGCCGACGACCGCATCAATGCGTTCTTTGAAGATGTGGATATGGACAGGCAGGCGGCCAAGCAAAAGGCATTTTTGACCGTGGCCTTCGGCGGCCCCAACCACTACACACACAAGGACATGCGCGATGGCCATGCCCATTTGGTAAAGCGCGGGCTGAACGACAGTCACTTCGATGCGGTGATGGAAAACCTGGGCGCCACCCTGCAGGAACTCAATGTCCCCGCCGAGCTGATCGCCGAGGCGGCGGCCATCGCCGAAAGCACTCGCAACGACGTCCTGGGTCGTTAATCAACCGCGGAAAGGGGGGGGAACCGTGACGCATACCATTACCTTCGAGGGCCAGCGTTATTCCGTGCGCGAGCAGGAGTCGGTGTTGGACGGTTTGACGCGGCACGGCCTCCCCATTCCCTCTTCATGCCGCAGCGGCATTTGCCAAACCTGCCTGATGCGCGCCGTCGACACCACCCCGCCCGCCACGGCGCAGAAGGGCTTGAAACCATCACTGCGGGAGCGCAACCACTTTCTCGCCTGCCAATGCAGACCGGAAACGGACATGGAGGTGGCGCTGCCCAGTGACGCCGATATGTCGCTGCACGATGCGGAGGTTGTCGCCAAGGAAGCGCTGAGCGCCACGATCATGCGGGTGCGGTTGCGCTGCGTCGACACCCTCAGCTATCACGCGGGACAATTCATCAATCTCAAACACCAAGATCTAATGCGCAGTTATTCCCTGGCGAATGTGCCGAGCCGTGATGACACCATGGAACTGCACGTTCAACGGGTTGCCAACGGCAACATGAGCGGCTGGATACATGAAGAGATGATGGTGGACGATAAGGTGAGGATCCAAGGGCCATTCGGTGACTGCGTCTATACGCCGGGCAATCCCCAACAACCGTTGCTATTGATCGGCACCGGCAGCGGTCTCGCTCCGCTGTGGGGGATTGTTCACGACGCCTTGCACCATGGCCACCAGGCCGTCATTCATCTGTTTCATGGCAGCCGCGACATCGCCGGTTTATATCTCGTGGATGAACTACGGACATTGGCGGAATGTCACCCCAATCTCTCCTACACGCCGTGCATTTCAGGCAACGATGTTCCCGACGGGTTCACCGCCGGCCGTGTCAACGACTTGGCCCTGGCCAGCTATCCGCAACTTAAGGGCTGGCGAGTCTATCTATGCGGCAATACCAATATGGTCAAGACCACTAAGAAAAAGGTATTCCTCGCCGGTGCCGCCTTTAGTGACATCCTGGCCGATCCCTTCGAGTTCAGCCACACCCAAACACTTCAAGCGGCAACCTCCCAAGCCACCGGTTAGGCCGGCTGACGTTCAGACGGCTTGGCGGCCGCTCCTTTAGGCACGGGCGATGTCGGTTTTTCACTCTCCGGCAGCAAAAGACTGATCACCGTCCAGCCTGCAACCGGCTCCAATTCGCCGCCCACATAAAAGACCCGCAATTCACCGCGCACGTCGAGCGCGAACAATGGAATGAGTCTCTCGCCGTACTGCTCGCGATAACTGGCATAATCAAAGGCCTCGGTGAGCTGGGTGCCGCGGATCTCCGCGCCCTGACTGAGCAGGCTCGCCAGTTTGGTGTTGGTAACGTTTTCGCCGAACAGGCGTGAGCCGGCGAAGTGCGTAGCGATGGCCAGTTTTTCAGGTGCACCCTTTTCCTCCGCGGTCTGCAGGCTATAGACATTATTGGCGCCGAATTCATTCTTATAGCGCAAACAGGCCAAGGCGTTGAGCGCCGGGCGGCGCGACATGGCGAACAAACGTCCTATCCCCACCAAGTCGAGATGGCGATCGGCGTGTTCCGATACTACATTGCCATAATAGGTGGCGAACCCTTCCATGCGCGCGGTACGGATATCGCTCCAATAGGTATCGGCGATGACCACGCGGAAGTTTTTTTCAGTTAAGGCCTTGGCGATGGCTCGGGATACCGGATTGGCGCCTACGATCAACACCCCGCGCGGTTCCGGTTCCGCTACTTTTAAATACTTGGCAAAGGGCCGCGCCGTGGCGCTTTGCACCACCACCGTACCGATGATCACCATAAAGGTCAGGGGTACCAGCAGATCGGCATGGGCGAAACCCAGTTCTTGAAACCGCAACGCGAATAGCGCGGAGACCGCCGCGGCAACAATCCCCCGTGGTGCCACCCAACTGAGCAGTGCCTTTTCCCGCCATTTGAGTTTGGAGCCCAGGGTAGAAACCATCACCATCGCCGGGCGGGCGATAAACAAGATAGCCAGGAATACCAGCACCGCCCCCCAGCCCACGTCGGCAAACAGTTTAAAATTCACCCTTGCCGCCAACACAATGAACAATAGCGAAATCAACAGTACGCTAAGGCTTTCCTTGAAATCCAGGATATCCTCGATAGGAACATTCTTGAGGTTCGCCAGGATCATGCCCATTACGGTGACCGCCAACAGCCCGGATTCGCTCTGCAGACTATCGGCGAGGGTGAACACCCCCACTACCAGCGCCAGCGTGGTGACATTGTGTAAGTATTCCGGAATGAGATGGCGACGCAGCAGTATCGCCAAACCGTAGGCCGCCACCGCGCCCAACGCGCCCCCGCTTAGCAACATCTTACCGAATACCAGCAACGTCTGATGCTCGCGACCGGAAACGATAAACTCGAACACCAGCACCGCCATCAAGGCCCCCAGCGGATCGATAATGATCCCTTCCCAACGCAGGATGTTGGCAAGACTGCTGATGGGCCGCACGGTACGCAGCAGGGGGACGACCACCGTCGGACCGGTCACCGACACCATGGCGCCGAACAAAAAGGCCATCTGCCAGGAAAAGCCCACGAACCAGTGGGTGGCGGCAGCGACGATCACGGCGTTCAACACCGCCCCGAAGGTCACTAAGTTGCGGACCACACTTCCCAGCCCCTTGATCTCGCTGAGGCGCAAGGTCAGGCTGCCTTCGAAGAGGATGAGCGCCACACCCAGCGACACCATGGGAAACAAGAGATTACCGAACAGCCTATCGGGCTGAAAGAAGCCCGTCACCGGACCGAGGAGCAATCCGGACA
>CAYWIQ010000001.1:6092-37770 GCA_964458405.1 uncultured Chromatiaceae bacterium | reverse complement strand
GGCTTGATCGTGACCATGGCGATCATCGCGATACTGGCCTCGATCGCCTACCCTACCTATGTCGATCAAATACGAAAATCAAAGCGGGCGGTGGCAATAAGCGCTTTGCTGGATTCCGCCAATCGCCAGGAACAATATTTTTTCGAACATAAAGGCTATGCGGACGCCATGAACAAGTTGCGAGGCTACACATCCTCCACCAGCACCACTATCTACTTCGACAAGAACAGTACTTTCACTCCGTCCAGCAGCAAAGCGGTCTATGGCGTCAGTGTGGCGGCGGTGGACGCCAGCGCTTGCGGCACGGCTCCTTGCTTTCAACTTCAGGCGGTGCCGTTAAATGATCAGAGTAATGACGCATGCGGGACCTATACGCTGACCTCCAGCAATGGGCGCGATGTGAGCAACAGTACCAGCACGCCCGCCAGCCAATGTTGGTAACTGCGACACCGGTGACGGAGACTCACCGAGATTGATCCAACCTTGAGTGTATATATTAGCCGTTGAGTTCTTTGGGCAGGGAAAAGACGATGTTTTCGGCGCGGCCTTGCATCTCGCGAACCGGCGCCGCGCCCCACTCGTTCAGTTTGGCGATGACCGCTTGCACCAGCACCTCCGGCGCCGACGCCCCGGCGGTAATGCCTATGCGCTGCTTGTCCGCCAGCCACTCCCGCTGAATCTCGTCGGCGCCGTCGATGAGATAGGCGGCCTTGCCGCGCTTGGCGGCCAGTTCACGCAGGCGATTGGAATTGGAACTGGTGGGCGAGCCCATCACCAACACCACGTCGCATTCCTCCGCCAGCATCTTCACCGCATCCTGGCGGTTCTGGGTGGCATAGCAGATGTCATCCTTGCGCGGACCGATGATGGCGGGAAAGCGCAGGCGCAAGGCGTCGATGACCGCGGCGGTATCGTCCACCGATAATGTGGTCTGGGTGACAAAGGCCAGGTTATCGGGATCGCGCACCTCAAGATTCCCAACCTCATCCGCATCCTGCACCAGGTACATTTGCCCGTCGCCGGCGGTCTTTTGCCATTGCCCCATGGTGCCCTCGACCTCGGGGTGGCCGGCATGACCGATAAGGATGCACTCCCGACCGTCGCGGCGGTGACGCTCCACCTCGAGATGGACCTTGGTCACTAAAGGACAGGTGGCGTCGAATACCTTGAGGCCGCGCTGGGCCGCTTCCTCGCGCACCGCCTTGGAGACGCCGTGGGCGCTGAAGATCACCAAGTTGCCGTCGGGAACTTCCTCCAATTCGTCGACGAACCCCACCCCCTTGGCCCGCAATCCGTCTACCACGTATTTATTGTGGACCACCTCGTGGCGCACGTAGATGGGAGCGTCGAACAGCTCCAAGGCCCGTTCCACGATGTGGATGGCACGGTCGACGCCGGCGCAAAAGCCGCGGGGATTGGCAAGCACGATTTCCATGGATCAACAACTCACTTCACAAAGTCTCATTGTAACGATTTACATCACCGTAAAAAACACACGGCCATTACCCTTAACTATTCTGGGGTCGCCTTTTTGGCGCCAAAGACGGCATCCACCACCATGATCACCGCACCCACGCTGATGGCGGAATCGGCGAGATTGAAGGACGGCCAATGGCACTGATAACCGTCGCCCCAGGGCAGCGGCGCAAACAACGGCATGCAACTCTTGGCCGTATAGTAGAAGTCGATGAAATCGATAACGTGACCGAAAATCACCCGGTCGATGGCATTGCCCAAGGCGCCGCCCATGATCAGCGCCAAGGCCACTCCGCTCCAGCGCTCTTGCTTGTCGAGATGCCGTAGCCACCTGAAGATCATGGCGCTGACCGCCACCGCCAACACCACGAAAAACCAGCGCTGCCAGCCGTTGCTGTCGGCAAGAAAACTGAAAGCCGCCCCGGTATTGTAGGCCAGATCGAAATTAATAAAGGGCAGTACCGAGGCGGGCTCGTTGACCTGCAACAGCCCGGCCGCCAGGTGCTTGGTGATCTGGTCGACGCCGATCACCGCCGCCGCAATCGCTAACCATAACCGCATCAGGCGAAGCGCCGCACTTCACCACTGCCGGCGATGTTTTCCACGCAGCGTCCGCACAACTCGGGATGCTCGGCATCCCGCCCGACATCATCGCGACGGTGCCAGCAACGCACGCACTTGGGATTGGCGGACGGCGCCACCGTTACCCAGAACTCGTCACCGGACGGCAGGGTAAAATGCGCCGCCTCGTCGGGCACCACGGTGGTGCCGTGCACCCGGGCCTCCGAGGTGATGAAGACGAAGCGCAACTCATCGTCGAAGCGCTGCAATTGATCGTGCAACTCGCGACCGCAATAGAGTTCGACTTCCGCTTCCAAGCCCGCACCGATCCCGCCAGCGATGCGCAGGGCCTCCAGTTCCTTGCCCACGATCTCGCGCACCGCGGTTACTTGTCGCCACAGCACCAGTTGGGCGTCCGCCGTCTCGGCGTTGTCATAGACGGCGGGCAATGCGTACCAGGTTTCGAGAAACACCGACTCGGCGCGCTCGCCGGGGATGTAGCGCCAGATCTCCTCGGTGGTAAAGCTCAAGATCGGCGCCAGCCAGCGCACCATGGCTTCGATGATGTGATACATGGCGGTTTGCGCCGAGCGCCGTGCCGTGCTGTCGGCCTGGGTGGTGTATTGACGATCCTTGATGATGTCGAGATAGAAACCGCCCATCTCCACCACGCAGAAATTGTGTACCCGCTGGTAGATCTGGTGGAATTCGTAGCTGTCGTAGGCGTCGACCACCTGTTGTTGCAGGCGCCGCGCCCGTTCCACCGCCCAGCGGTCCAGCTCCAGCATCTGTGCCGGCGCCAGCATGTGATGGGCGGGATCGAAGCCGTCGAGGTTGGCCAACAGAAAGCGTGCGGTGTTACGCAAACGCCGGTAGGCGTCGGCGGTGCGTTTGAGGATTTCGTCCGACACGCTGATCTCGCCGCGATAGTCGGTGGCCGCCACCCACAGGCGCAAGACATCCGCCCCCAAGCTGTTCACCACCTTTTGCGGCGCTATCACGTTGCCCAAGGACTTGGACATCTTGCGCCCTTGGGCATCCACGGTGAAACCGTGGGTGAGCACACTGCGATAGGGCGCGGCGCCGCGCATCCCTACCGCGGTCAACAATGATGACTGGAACCAGCCGCGGTGTTGATCGGACCCTTCCAGATATAATGCCGCCGGCACGCCGCCCAATTCGGGGCGCTGCTCCAGCACGCAGGCATGGGTCACGCCGGAATCAAACCACACGTCCAGGGTATCGGTGACCTTGTCATAATCCTCCGCCTCGGCGCCCAGCAGTTCCGCCGGATCCAGTTCGAACCAGGCGTCTATTCCCGCTTGCTCGATGCGCGCCGCCACCGCCTCGATCAATTCCGCGGTACGGGGATGGAGCGCAGCGCTCTCCTTGTGAACGAACAGCGCGATGGGCACGCCCCAGGTGCGCTGCCGCGAGATACACCAATCCGGGCGATTGGTCACCATGCCCTCGATGCGCGCCTGTCCCCACTCCGGCATCCAACTGACGTTGCGGATGGCGGCCAAGGCCTGGCCGCGCAACCCTTGTTGTTCCATGCTGATGAACCACTGGGGCGTGGCGCGAAAGATGATGGGCGTCTTGTGTCGCCAGCAATGGGGATAGCTGTGGCGCAGCGCCTCTTCGTGCAGCAACGCGCCCTTGGCCTTCAACACCTCGATCACATGATCGTTGGCCTTGAACACATGTTCGCCGGCAAACAATTCGGTGCCGGGTAGAAACACGCCGTTACCGCCCACGGGATTGTCCACCGGCAGGCCGTAGCGCACGCCCACCGCATAGTCTTCCTGGCCGTGACCGGGCGCGGTATGCACCGCACCGGTACCGGAATCGGTGGTGACATGATCGCCGAGGATCACCGGCACCTCTCGGGCATAGAAGGGATGTTGCAGTTTCAACCCTTCCAGATCCTTGCCCAGACAGGTGGCGACCACTCGATAATCCTCGATGCCGTAACGCGCCATGGCCTGTTTCATCAACGCCTCAGCGAGCACCAACCGTTCATTACCGGCCTGGACCACCACGTACTCCAGGTCGGGATTCAAGGCCACGCCGTGATTGGCGGGCAACGTCCAGGGCGTCGTGGTCCAGATCACCACCGCGACCGGCCCGTGACCGGCGTGACCGCCCGTATGCTCGCAGCGCGCGAGCAAGGCCTCTTCGGTCATCACCGTGAAGCGCACGTCGATGGCCGGCGAGGTCTTGTCCTCGTACTCCACCTCCGCCTCCGCCAAGGCCGAGCCGCAATCGGTGCACCAGTGCACCGGCTTCGACCCCTTGTGGAGATGGCCGTTGGCGATCAGTCGCCCCAGGGCCCGCACGATGTTGGCCTCGAAGCGGAAATCCATGGTGAGATAGGGTTGCTCCCAATCGCCCAGCACGCCGAGACGCACGAAATCTTCGCGCTGCTTGGCGATCTGCACGGCGGCATAGTCCCGGCACGCCTGGCGGAAGGTCTTGGCGTCCACCTTGACGCCGGCCTTGCCCACCTTCTTCTCCACTTGTAATTCGATGGGCAGGCCATGGCAGTCCCAACCCGGCACGTAAGGCGCGTCTTTGCCGTCGAAGGAACGGGCCTTGACGATGATGTCCTTGAGCACCTTATTGACCGCGTGACCGATATGGATCTCGCCGTTGGCGTAGGGCGGACCGTCATGGAGGATAAACTTGGGTGCGCCTTGGCGCGTCTCGCGCAGGCGGCGATAGAGTCCCATGGTCTGCCAGGCCTTGAGCGTTTCCGGCTCGCGGGCGGCGAGATTGGCCTTCATGGGAAAACCGGTCTGCGGCAGGTTTAAGGTGTTTTTATAGTCAGCCATCGCTTACTCGTAACTAAAATAATCTCATTTTACGCCGTTGCGCCGCGCTGCGTGAAAGGCCCGCGCCTGCTCCGCATCATTGCGTATCTGGGCAACCAATTCCTCCAGCGATTCGAAGCGTCGCTCGGGCCGCAGCTTGCGCAAAAAATCCACGTGCACGTAACGCCCGTATATGTCCGCGTCGAAATCCAACAGGTGCACTTCCAGACGGCTCTCGCTGCCGCCCACCGTGGGTCGCGTCCCCACATTGGCCACGCCACTCAGCGGTTCTTGTTCCAATCCAAACAACTCCACCGCATAGACGCCGCTCACCGGCGAACTATGGCGATGCAGATGGACATTGGCGGTGGCAAAGCCGATGGAGCGTCCCCGTTCATCACCGTGCACCACCCGCCCACACATCCGGTACGGCCGCCCCAACAGTTTCTCGGCGGTCGCCAAATCGTCACGGGCCAGCGCTTCGCGGATACGGGTACTGCTGGCGCGCATGCCGTCCACGTTGAAGGTATGCATGGCCGCCACTTGGAAGCCGTGGTCGTGCCCCGCCGCGCACAACATGGCGAAATCACCTTGCCGGCCCTTGCCGAAGCGGAAATCGTCGCCCACTACCAGGTAACGCACCCCCAAACCGTCGACCAGCAGCTCACCAATAAAATTGGCGGCGGCCATGTTCGCCAAGGCCTGATTGAAGCGCAGGCAGACCACCCGCTCCACCGAGAAGCGCCGCAATGCCTGCATCTTTTCCCGAAAACGACTCAGGCGCGGCGGCACCTCGCCGCGGGCGAAAAATTCCCGGGGGTGTGGTTCGAAGGTAATGACCGCCGTGGGCAGACCCAACTCCGCCCCGCGTTCCGCCAACTGACCCAATACCGCTTGATGTCCCAGATGCACACCATCAAAGTTACCGATGGTCGCTACGCAGCCGCGATGACGGGGGCGCAGATTGTGCAACCCATCGATCAACTCCATAGCACAGTGCCCGCAACTATTAGACGCAGCAGTATAACAGCAGTAAGCATCATCGCTAATGTCCCTTAAGATTTTTGATGGCGTCCCACTAGATCGCGTAAATCAACACCAACGATCCGCAACACCACGACATAGGTCGCCATGGCGGCGCCTATCCATAAGGCGAGATGCACCACCCGCTGAGCGGCACCCCACGCCGCCCATTGCGCCAACCCAGGTACCGCCACTACCAGCAACAGCGCCATCACGCCGTTGGCCGCCGCCAGGCGTCCCACCAGGCTCCCCCATCCCGCGCGGGGCTGATACACGCCGTCGCGGCGTAGACCGTGATAGAGCTGCCAAACGTTGACGTAACCTGCCACCGTTGTCGCCAATGCCAGCGCGGCATGGGGTGCAGGGATCTTCAACAGGATCATGGGCACCACCACCACCAGATTGAACCCCATATTAACGGCGATGGCGATCAGCGCGAAACGCACCGGGGTGTGCGTATCCTGCCGGGCGTAATAACCCGGGGCGAGGATCTTCACCTGCATGAACGACAGCAGCCCCAATGAATAGGTCATCAGACTGTAACTGGCCATCTGCAGGTCATGATGAGAAAACTTGCCATAATAAAACAGCGTCGCCAACACCGGGCCGGATAGCAGCATCAACCCCACGGTCGCCGGCACACCGATCAACATCACCCAGCGCATTCCCCAATCCAGGGTATGGGAAAACTCCTGGGACGAGCGTTCCGCCGCGTTGCGCGACAGGCTGGGCAGGATCACCGTGCCCAGGGCCACGCCGATCACCCCCAACGGCAGTTCCACCAACCGGTCGGAATAATAAAGCCACGACACGCTCCCGGTCGCCATGAACGAGGCGATCACGGTATTGAGCAACAGGTTGATCTGTGACACCGAGGCGCCGAACACGGCCGGCAACATCAGCGCCAATACCCGCCGCACACCCGAATCGCGCCAACCCCAGCGCGGCCAGCGCAGCAAGCCCAGCCGCTTCAAGGCCGGAAACTGCAGGGTCAACTGCAACACGCCGCCGATGAACACGCCCCAGCCCAAGGCCATGATCGGCTGGTCCAGCAGCGGCGCCAACCCCAGCGCGCAACCGATGAGCGATAGATTCAAAAACACCGGCATCAGCGCCGGCACCGCAAACCGGCCGTAACTGTTCAACACCGCCCCGGCCAGCGCCGACAACGAAATCAGCAAGATATAAGGGAAGGTAATGCGCAGCAGGGCCGTTGCCAGCGCAAACTTGCCGCTCTCGTGGATAAACCCCGGGGCGAACAGCGTGATCAACAACGGCGCCGCCACCACCCCGATGACCGTCAGCACGGTCAAGATGACGAACAGCGTCCCCGACACCCGTTCCACCAAATGGCGGACGTGGGCTTCGTCATGGCGGCTGCGATATTCCGACAACACCGGCACGAAGGCCTGGGAAAAGGCCCCTTCGGCGGTCAGCCGCCGTAACAAGTTGGGGATCCTGAAGGCCACGAAAAAGGCGTCAGCCGCGGCACTGGCGCCGAACAGCCTGGCGATAACCATATCGCGCAGGAATCCCAGTACGCGCGAAATCAACGTCATAGCGCTCACGTTGACCGTGGATCTCAGCAAACCCTTCGCCATATTCCTCCCTAAGCCGGCCACCCTCGCGCAAAAAAATGCATGCAGTTTACCTTGTCCCCTCGCCCACGGGCGAGGATCCGCCCCAACGGAGCGGGAATTGACAAACCGGGGTAAAACCCACAGAATACGCGGCTCTTTGTATCAGCAGCAGATTTGGGAGTCGTTCCTTGGCTAATACGTCTCAGGCAAGAAAACGTGTCCGGCAGGCCGAAAAGCGCCGCCAACACAACATGGGTCAGCGCTCCACGGTGCGCACCGCGATCAAGCAGGCCGTCATCGCCACGCAAAGCGGCGACAAGGACCGCGCTACGGAATCGCTCAAGGCGGCCACGCCCGTCATCGACAGCATGGCGCGCAAGGGCATCATCCACAAGAACAAGGCGGCCCGCCATAAGAGCCGTTTGAACCAGCGGATACGCGCCTTGGCGGCCGGCTGATTTCAAACCCGACAATCAACGAGAAAGCCGGTCAGGTCTGAACCGGCTTTTTTGTTTTCAGTAGAGACACAACCCCGCACCCCACGCCCCCCAGCGGCTATTCCACGACCAGATTGTCGCGGTGAATCAACTCCGGTTCATCAACGTAACCCAACACCGCCTCGATGCGCTCACTGGGCTGTCCCATAATCTTGCGTGACTCTTCCGCACTGTAGTTGACCAGGCCTTTGGCCACTTCCGCGCCGTCGGGTCCAATGCACGCCACCAATTCGCCGCGCTGAAAATCCCCTTCCACGGCGGTCACCCCCACTGCTAGTAAACTGCGTCCCGCCTGACGCAACACCCGCACCGCGCCGGCATCGAGCCGCAAGCGCCCCTTGGATTGCAGTTGTCCCGCCAACCACCGCTTGCGGGCGACGATGGGTTCGCGGGCGGGAACGAAGAAGGTCCCCACCTCATCACCGGCGGCAATGCGCCCCAATATCCCGGGTTCGCGCCCCCAGGCAATGACGGTGGCCGCACCGGAGCGGGCCGCTCTGGCCGCGGCGCGCACCTTGGTCACCATACCGCCGCGACCCAGACCACCCGCCCCACCGCTCTTGGCCATGGCCGCCAGTTCCGGGTCATCGGCGCGCGCCTCGCGGATCAGCGTCGCCTCGGGATGGGCGCGGGGATCGGCATCGTACATGCCGGGTTGATCGGTCAGCAATACCAACACTTCCGCATCAATGAGGTTGGCCACCAATGCCGCCAGGGTATCGTTGTCGCCGAAACGGATCTCGTCCACCGCCACGGTATCGTTCTCATTCACCACCGGGACAACACCCAGTTTCAACAGCGTGCGCAAGGTGCTATGGGCATTCAAATAGCGTTGGCGATTGGCCAGGTCATCGTGGGTCAGTAGGATTTGCGCGGTATGGACGTCGTGATACTTGAAACAGGATTCGTAGGCCTGGATCAGCCCCATCTGCCCCACCGCCGCCGCGGCCTGCAACTCGAAGAGTGCATGGGGGCGACGCTGCCAGCCCAGGCGCTGCATGCCCTCCGCGACGGCACCGGATGACACCAACACCACGTCCGCCTGGCGGGCGCGCAAGGCGGTGATCTGCTCGGCCCAGGCGGCGATCAAGTCATGGTCCAGGCCACGACCGTCGGCAGTCAACAGGGAACTCCCTACTTTTACCACCCAACGGCGCGCCTTGGTTAATGCTTGTCGTGTTTGCATGAGGTTAAGCTACAAGCTCCACGCCCTTTACCGCAAGCGAACCGATATACCTGCCGCTAATCAGCGTCATGGGGTTGGCCGTCATCATCGGACTCCCGCGTGTCTTCCAAATATTCCATGGCCTGGTACAGCAATTCCTGGGTCCCATCGCCGCTGATAGCGGCGATGGTAAATACCGGCCCCTGCCAGGCCAGGCGCCGCACAATATCGGCGCAACGCGCCTCGCGTTCCGCAACCGGCAGCATATCCACTTTATTGAGCACCAACCAGCGTTCCTGCGCCGCCAGTTCCGCGCTGAATTTGCCGAGCTCGGCCTCGATGACCTTGACGTCATTGACCGGATCGACCGCCTCGTCCAGCGGCGCCACGTCTACCAGATGCCACAACAAACGGGTACGGGACAGGTGTTTGAGAAAACGCATGCCCAGACCGGCGCCCTCGGCGGCACCCTCGATCAGCCCGGGGATGTCGGCCACGGTGAAGCTGCGGTGGTTACTCACCCTCACCACACCCAGGTTGGGATGCAAGGTGGTGAAGGGATAATCCGCCACCTTGGGGCGGGCAGCGGAGATGGCCCGAATCAGGGTGGACTTGCCGGCGTTGGGCAATCCGACCAGCCCCACGTCGGCCAGCAGCTTGAGTTCCAGCTTGAGATCGCGCGCTTCACCGGGCGTGCCTTTGGTGAACTGGCGCGGCGCACGATTGGTGCTGCTCTTGAAACGGGTGTTGCCCACGCCGTGCACTCCACCCTTGGCCACCAGCAATTCCTGACCGGCGGTGGTCAAATCGCCGATGAATTCCCCGGTCTCGGCCTCGCTGACCACGGTGCCGACCGGTACGGCGAGCCGCTTGTCCTCGCCGCTTTTTCCGGTACGATCGCTGCCCATGCCGTTCTGGCCGTGTTCGGCGCGGTATTTGCGCACGTAGCGGAAATCCACCAGGGTATTGAGATTCGCGTCGGCCACCAGGTAAACGCTGCCGCCGTCACCGCCGTCACCACCGTTGGGGCCGCCAAACGGGATAAACTTTTCGCGACGAAAACTGGCACAGCCATCGCCGCCGTTACCGGCCTGCACATGGATGGTTACTTCGTCGACGAATTTCATATCACAGTCACCAACAATCGACCCAAACGCTTTAGCTTATAGCTTTATGCATCAAATCGGGGAAACAAAAAACCCCGCCACGAGGGCGGGGTCACGTAAGACTCATCAGGACGGCCGTTCGGCCGGACGTGCGACTCAGGCGGGCAGCACGCTGATGAAGGTCCGCTGCTTGATACCCTTGGTCTCGAACTTTACCTTGCCATCCACCAGGGCGAACAAGGTGTGGTCCCGACCGCAACCCACGTTGTCACCCGCATGGAAATGGGTGCCGCGCTGACGGATCAGGATGTTTCCCGCCGTCACCTGCTGGTCGCCGAAGCGCTTAACGCCCAAACGCTTGGATTGGGAATCACGCCCGTTACGACTGCTGCCACCCGCTTTTTTATGTGCCATGGCTAATTCCTCATACTCGTATTACTTACTTGTCCTCCCCGCTAGGGGAGGACAACAAATGTAGACATTTTAACCGGCAGAAATGCCGGTAATCTGCAACTCCGTATAGTGCTGGCGATGCCCCATCTGTTTACGGTGGTGCTTGCGACGACGGAATTTGACGATGCGAATCTTGTCACCACGCCCGTGGGACTTGACGGTGGCGGTGACCTTACCACCCTCCACGTAGGGTGCCCCGATCTTGACGTCGGCGCCTTCACCCACCATCAGCACGCGGTCCAATTCGACGGTGCTGCCTTCCGCGGCCGGGAGCAGCTCAACCTTGAGGGTTTCGCCTTCCACGACCCGGTATTGCTTGCCGCCGGTGACGATTACTGCGTACATGTCTTTGTTCTCCATAAGTTTTCCCAACATAGCGCAGGGGAAAACCCATTAACTCGCTAAAAAGAGCGGGGATTTTAACGACATATCGGGCAAGCGTCAATTCCGGGTTAAATGGGGACATCCCCTCTTGCCAATTGCAAAGCGCGGCCGGCATCGCTAGCATGCACGCTTCTGCGCATTCTATCTTACTAATGGCAATGGATATCCAGGCTGTATACACACTGGTCGCGGACGATATGCACGCCGTCAACGATCTGATCGCCGCCCGACTGCAATCCGAGGTGGTCCTGATCAATCAGATGGGCCAATACATTATTAATAGTGGTGGCAAGCGTTTACGTCCCATTATGGTCCTCCTTAGCGCCCGCGCCTTCGGCTACGGCGGTCGCGACCATGTCTGCCTGTCGGCCATCGTCGAGTTTATCCACACCGCCACCCTGCTCCATGACGACGTGGTCGATGCCTCGGAACTGCGCCGCGGTCATGAAACGGCCAATTCCATCTGGGGCAACGAGGCCAGCGTCCTGGTGGGCGACTTCCTCTACTCCCGGGCCTTTGAAATGATGGTCGAGGTCGGTGACATGGCCGTCATGGAAATCATGGCCCACGCCACCAATACCATCGCCGAGGGCGAGGTGTTGCAACTCCTCAATTGCCGCGACGCCGGCACCACCGAACAACGCTATTTAAATGTCATCCGTTCCAAGACCGCCAAATTATTCGAGGCCGCCGCCGAATTAGGCGCGGTGATCAACGGCAAGGGTAATGAACAACGACTGGCCATGCGCAATTACGGCATGCACCTGGGAACCGCCTTTCAACTCATCGACGATGTCTTGGACTACAGCGCCGCCCCGGATCAGATCGGTAAGAACGTCGGTGACGACTTGGCGGAGGGTAAGCCCACACTGCCCCTCATCTACGCCATGCAGCACGGCAACCCGGTTCAATCCGCCTTCATCCGCCAGGCCATTGAAGAAGGTGGGCGCGATAACATCACCGAGGTGATTCAGGCGATTGAATCCACAGGCGCCATCGCGTACACTGCCCGCGCAGCGCAACAGGAGGCCGAACTGGCCATGGCCGCCCTAGAAGCCATCCCCTCCTCGCCCTACAAAGACGCCATGTATGCGCTCGCTGCATTTGCCGTTAAACGCGATCACTAATCGGGGTGTAGCTCAGCCTGGTAGAGCACTGCCTTCGGGAGGCAGGGGCCGGAGGTTCGAATCCTCTCACCCCGACCAGACGCGCCGTCCGTGAACCTGGTTCGACTGATTCTGATCGGCGTTGTGGTCTGGGTGGTGCTTCAAGCGCTGCGCCGCATTCTCGGCTTCCTTAATCCACCAAAGTCGCCTCCTCCACCGGGATCGACACAAAACATGGTCCGCTGCGCCCGCTGCGGTCTGCACCTACCCGAAGCGGAAGCCATCAAGGAACGGGGCGAATATTATTGTTGCGAAGAACATCGCCGCCAACAAGCCGACTCGGCCTGATGCCTAATAGCTTTTCCCAAAATAGCGCACCCCTTCAGGGTCATCGCCTTGCCGCCGATGTAAAATCCACAACTATTTTTTCCCTAGGAAGATAATAAGCGCAATGTCGCGGGTCACACGGAATGAATGACCAGCCCCGTACCAACATACCGTTTCCAACGACGGCGGCCGCGGCGACGTACCGCCAGACCTGGAAGCCGTTAAGCCTGTTCAATCTCTATCGCTTGCTGCTGGCCGGCCTGTTCACCTTGGTCGCCGCCACCCGTATCGATCTATCACCACTGGGTAGTGAAGACCCGCGGCTGTTTCTGTATACCAGCATCGTCTATTTATTGTTCGGGCTGGTCAGCGCGCTGGCAATTCGCTGGCGCAAGCCGCACTTTCATTGGCAACTCTACAGCCAACTTCCCGCGGACATCATTTGCATTACCTTATTGATGTACGCCAGCGGCGGCGTGCGCAGCGGTCTAGGCACATTGCTGATCGCCACCCTGGCGGGGGGCGGCATGCTGATGACCATTCAGATGGCGATCCTCTTCGCCGCCATCACCACCATCGCGGTCCTGGGTGAAGAATTCTACATATGGGTGAACCATGTCGCCGTCGGCCCCAATTTCACCCATGCCGGCATCCTGGGCGTTACCTATTTCGTTGCAGCGACCCTGGCCTATCTCCTGGCGAAGCGCGCCCGCGAGGGTGAGGAGCTAGCCGCCCAACGGGGCGTCGACCTGGCCAACATGCAACAGCTTACCGAATACGTGATACAGCGCATGCAGACAGGGATCATCGTCATCGATCTACAACAGCGGGTGCGGTTAATAAATGAATCGGCGTGGCACCTGCTGGGCGCGCTGGAAAATCCTTATCAACAACGCCTGGTCGATCTCTCGCCGCCTCTGGCGGCGTATTTAGTGTTGTGGCAAGAGAATCCCGACCGCGAACCGCAGGCATTTCTTCCCACCCCCTCCAGTGCGGAGATACTGCCGCGCTTCGCCAAACTGGGCCAGGCCGGCATCTTGATCTTCCTGGAGGATACCTCCGCGACCGCGCAACAGGCGCAGCAAATGAAACTCGCCTCTTTGGGACGACTCACGGCCAGCATCGCCCACGAGATACGCAATCCGCTCGGCGCCATCAGCCACGCGGGACAACTGCTGGCGGAATCACCGCAGATGAATACAGCCGACCTGCGGCTCACCGAAATCATCCGCCAACATTCACAACGCATGAATGCCATGGTGGAGAACATATTGCAACTCAGCCGGCGACAACGTTCGCAACCCGAAGAATTTGAGCTGCTGGCGTGGCTGCAGGATTTCATTGCCACTTTCTGCAATACCCAGAACATCGAAGACAGGCACATCACTATCGACATCACGCCGGCGGACTGCATCGTGCGCATCGACCCCAGCCAACTCAACCAGGTATTGTGGAACCTCTGTCACAACGGCATCCGCTACAGTCAGGAAAACTGCGGCGAACCACGCCTGATCATACGCGGCGGCATCAGCGAGGATTCGCCCAATCCTTTCCTCGATGTAATCGACGCCGGTCACGGCGTCCCGGCCGAGGCCATAGATCATCTTTTCGAGCCTTTTTTTACCACGGAGCCTAAAGGTACCGGCCTCGGCTTGTATATCTCTCGCGAGCTGTGCGAATCTAACCAAGCGCGCCTTAACTATGTTCCGGCCGTGAATGGCGGTGGTTGTTTTCGCATTACCTTCGCCGACCCAAGAAGGAAACAGATTACGTGAGCAAGACCCGACCCACAGCCTTGGTCATCGACGACGAACCCGACATCCGGGAATTATTGGAACTGACCCTGGACCGCATGGACGTCGCCACCACCACGGCGGAAAATCTCACCCAGGCGCGCGCGTTGCTGGCGGAGCATCGCTACGACCTGTGTCTCACCGATATGCGGCTCCCCGACGGCAACGGCATCGATCTGGTGGATCACATTCAAAAACAACACCCCGATACGCCGGTGGCGGTCATAACGGCGCACGGCAACATGGAAGCCGCCGTCAACGCCTTGAAGACCGGCGCCTTCGATTTCGTCTCCAAACCGGTGGATCTGCATGTCTTGAGAAACCTGGTGAGCACCGCACTCAAGCTGGCGCGCGGGGAAGCCAAGACCGTTCGTCAAACCTACACCGGACTACTGGGCGATTCACAGGCCATCAAACATATTCAAGAGACCATCGCCAAACTGGCGCGCAGTCAGGCACCGGTCTATATCAGCGGCGAATCGGGCGTCGGTAAAGAGCTGGTCGCTCGCCTGATCCACGATCAGGGACCGCGCGCCGACAAGCCCTTCATCCCCGTCAACTGCGGCGCCATCCCCGGCGAACTCATGGAAAGCGAATTCTTCGGCCACAAGAAGGGCAGTTTCACCGGCGCGGTCACCGATAAAGACGGTCTGTTCCAGGCCGCCAACGGCGGCACCTTGTTCCTGGACGAGGTCGCGGATCTGCCCTTGCATATGCAGGTCAAATTGCTGCGCGTCATCCAGGAAAAATCCGTGCGGCCCATCGGCGCGCAAAAGGAGACGCCCATCGATGTGCGCATTTTGAGCGCAACGCATAAAGACCTGGCCGCATTGGTGGATAACGGGGAATTCCGTCAAGATCTCTTTTATCGTATTAACGTCATCGAATTGCATGTACCCGGCCTGCGCGAACGCGGCAACGATATACCGATACTGGCCCACCACATTTTGGAACGCTTGGCGGAGCAAAATGGCATAACCACGCCCAGTTTGAGCAAGGAGTCCATGTCCGCGCTGCAGGGTTATCACTTTCCCGGCAATGTGCGGGAACTGGAGAATATACTGGAAAGGGCCATCACGTTGTGTGAGGGCAATGTCATCCAAGAAGCCGATCTCCGCCTCCCCAGCAATCCTGCCGCCGCCACGCCCCATAGCGACAGCGGCAAAGTGGCCCTGGAACCTTATCTCGACACTATAGAGAAAGAGACCATTCTCAAGGCCTTGGAACAGACCCGCTATAACAAGACGGCAGCGGCCAAGCTGCTGGGCATCACCTTCCGGGCACTGCGCTACCGCCTTAAGAAATTGGGACTCGACTGACCCCTGCGTACCCAAAGTCCATTATTTCCGTGCAAACGTCACATTCAACGGACTCTGCGGGTCACAATGTGACGTGTTGCGTCACTCTTTACCCTCACCTCAAGCGTGCCCCGGGACTATTGCCCGTTCTTCCCAGCCCGTTTGGTCCTTGCGTGCCCGCCTCGAAGGCCTCACAATTGTGACGCAGTTCACAATTCCGAACCGAATTCCCATTGCTCCCGGCCCAGTGCGGTGCGGGTGATTCATATTGGCATGCATTCTGCCTTTAGTTAGGCACGGCAATGGCGGCCCACGGCAAGTCCGGAGCCAACAGAGTTTTAAACCCAATAACCACACAGTCAATAGACGGAGATTACACATGAAAGCAACCCAAAAAGGTTTTACCCTTATCGAATTGATGATCGTGGTCGCGATCATCGGCATCCTGGCCGCCATCGCGATTCCGGCGTATCAAGATTATCTGGTCCGCGCCAAGGTCACTGAAGGCCTGAGCCTGGCCGATTCCGCCAAGGCCACCGTTGCCGAGAACGCCTCCAGCGCCGCCGCCGACCTCAGCCTCGGCTGGACCGCACCCAGCGCTACTCCTATCGTGTCCAGCGTCTCAGTTGATGCCACCACCGGCGTCATCTCGATTGCTTATACCGCTGCCGCCAAGAGCATCGCAATCACCCTGACTCCCCAAGCGGGCGGTGCTGCCCTCGCCGCGGGCACGGTTCCGACCGACGCGATCACTTGGGTGTGTGCAGTGGGTGCTGCAGCGGACGACAAGTACGTACCTGCCAACTGCCGCGTCTAATCAAACCGGCATCAGTAAAACGGGCGCTTCGGCGCCCGTTTTTTTATGACCATTCGCAGAAAAACACCGCCCCCACCGGCTCTCATCTCCCTACCCGCGTCGGCTTTACACTTTGATGGAAAACACGATTCTGTGACGCAGTCACTAAACAAATCCGCCTCGATCGCCGATACAGACTGCATGGAAATAGTAGGCCACGGACATGACAAATACTGCCCCCTCGATTGACCATTCTCCGCACCTCAGCGGCCTGGCCCGCAAACTGGTGGCCAACGGCTTATTGGCCGAGGAGCAGGCCGTGCACGCGCAAGAAGAGGCGACCCAGAAAAATTCCTCGTTCGTCGCTGAACTGGTGGATGGCGGGATCCTGGATGCCTACAACATCGCCGAAACCGGGGCCCTCGAATTCGGGTTTCCATTGTTCGATATCACCGCCATAGATATCGAGGCGCTGGCTGTCAATCTGGTCGACGAGAAACTGGTGCGCAAACACCAATCTCTGCCGTTGTTCAAACGCGGCAATCACATCTATGTGGGCATCGCCGACCCCACCGATTTCCAAGTCCTGGACGAGATCAAGTTTCAGACCGGCCTGCATGCCCAGCCCATCGTGGTCGAGCAAAACCATTTGACCCGAATGATCGAACAGGCACTGACCGCCGAAGCCAAGAACGCCATGGATGACCTGGGCGACGCCTCCCTGGATGACCTGGAGATCAGCGGCGGCGAGGAAGAAGCCGGCGCGGATGTTTCCGAAGCCGAAGTGGACGATACTCCGGTGGTACGGTTCATCAACAAGGTGATGCTGGACGCCATCAATAAAGGCGCTTCGGATATCCACTTCGAACCCTACGAAAAGAAGTATCGCGTACGCTTCCGCCAGGACGGCGTTCTGCGGGAAGTGGCAGCACCGCCCACCAGCTTGGCCAATAAGTTATCCGCCCGTATCAAGGTCATGGCGCGACTCGACATCTCCGAGCGCCGCGTCCCCCAAGACGGCCGCATCAAGATGACGCTGTCCAAGAATCGCGCCATCGATTTCCGCGTCAACACCTGCCCTACCCTGTATGGCGAAAAGATCGTATTACGTATCCTCGACCCCACCAGCGCGCAATTGGGTGTGGATGTCCTGGGGTTCGAGGAAGACCAAAAACAGCAGTTACTCCAGGCCGTCCATCAGCCTTATGGTATGGTGCTGGTGACCGGCCCCACCGGCAGCGGTAAAACCGTGACGCTATACACCTGCCTCAACATTCTCAACAGCGAGGATCGCAATATTTCCACCGCCGAAGATCCGGCCGAAATCAATCTACCGGGTGTCAATCAGGTCAACGTCAATACCAAGGTGGGCCTGACCTTCGCCTCGGCGCTGCGCGCCTTTCTGCGCCAGGATCCGGACATCATCATGGTAGGCGAAATCCGTGACCTTGAGACCGCCGAAATCGCCATCAAGGCGGCACAAACGGGACATATGGTATTTTCTACGCTGCATACCAACGACGCCCCCCAAACGCTCAATCGACTTGCCAACATGGGCGTGCCGCCGTTTAATATAGCCACGGCGGTATCATTAATTGTGGCCCAGCGTTTGGCACGGCGCTTGTGTCCCCATTGCAAACAGGCGACCTACGTCCCGCCCGAAGCCTTGGTGGCGGAAGGTTTTTCCGAGGACGAACTGAGCGACATTACGGTATATAAGGCGATGGGTTGTGATAAGTGCAACGACGGCTACAAGGGCCGGGTAGGCATTTACCAGGTTATGCCGATATCGGAAACCATGGGTAGACTGATCATGGAAGATTGCGACGCAATGATGTTGGCGGATCAAGCCAAAAAGGAAGGCATCGCGGATCTCAGGGTTTCGGGACTCCGCAAGGTCAAGGCGGGCCTTACCAGCCTTGAAGAACTCAATCGTGTGATTACGGTGTAGTCATGGCAGAAAAAGCACTCAATCAAGATATCTATCTCTGGGAAGGAACCGACAAAAAGGGTTCCCGGGCCAAAGGCGAGACCAAAGGGGTCAGCCTCACAATGGTCAAGGCGGAATTGCGCCGCCAAGGGATCAATCCCATCAAGGTCAAGAAAAAACCCAAATCTCTGTTCGGCCCCAAGACCAAGAAGATCACCCCCAAGGACATCGCAGTCTTCAGCCGCCAAATGGCTACTATGATGAGTTCGGGCGTACCCTTGGTACAGTCCTTTGAGATCATCGGCCGCGGCCATGACAACCCATCCATGCAGACCCTGATCATGACCATCAAGGCCGATGTGGAAGGCGGCAGCTCCCTATCCGAGGCGCTGGCCAAGCACCCCCGTTACTTCGACGAACTCTATTGCAACCTGGTGCGCGCCGGTGAACAAGCCGGTATCCTGGAAACGTTGCTGCACAAGATCGCGCTATACAAGGAGAAGGTGGAAGCGATCAAAGGCAAGATCAAAAAGGCCATGTTCTATCCCACCGCTGTGATCATCGCCGCCTTTATTGTCACCACCATCCTGCTGTACTTCGTCGTGCCGCAATTCCAGGCCTTGTTCCAAGGCTTCGGCGCCGACCTGCCAGCCATGACCCAGATGGTCATCAACATGTCGAAATTCACCCAGCAGTACTGGTGGGCTATGCTATTAGTCATCGGCGTCAGTATCTTCGCCTTTATCGAGGGCAAGAAACGCTCCCCCAAGTTCAACCATTTTCTCGACCGGGTAACATTGCAGTTTCCGGTGTTCGGCGCGATCGTCAACAAGGCGGCCATCGCCCGCTATGCCCGCACCCTGGCCACCATGTTCGCCGCCGGCGTGCCACTGGTGGAGGCCATGACCACCGTGGCCGGTGCGGCCGGTAACATTATTTATAGCAACGCCATCCTCCGCATGCGCGACGACGTCGCCACCGGTGTCACGCTGCAAATGGCGATGCGCCAGTCGGGCCTGTTTCCCAACATGGTGGTGCAAATGGTCGCCATCGGCGAAGAGGCCGGCTCACTTGACGCCATGTTGTCCAAGGTCGCCGACTTCTACGAAGAAGAGGTGGATAACGCCGTCGATGGTCTGAGCAGCCTCATGGAACCCATGATCATGGCCTTTCTCGGGGTTATTATCGGCGGCTTGGTTATCGCCATGTATCTACCCATCTTCAAGATGGGCCAGGTCGTATAAACGCTCGCTCATACGACCCATGAGCAAGGATGCAATCACGCCCGGCGACTTGTTGCACGCCGCCATGATAGGGACACCGTGACCGATTTTGCCGGCTATCTCACCAGCCACCTCTGGGGCTTCACCCTGCTGGCCGCGCTCTTCGGGTCGTTGATTGGCAGCTTCCTGAACGTGGTTGTGTACCGTCTACCCTTAATGATGGAACGGACTTGGCGCAAACAGTGCCAAGAGTTGGCTGGCACTGCCGATGCACCCCATACCACCGATGAAGAACAACCCTTCAACTTGGTCGTTCCCCGGTCGCGCTGCCCTCATTGCGGCCATGCCATCTCCGCCTTAGAGAATATCCCCATCATCAGTTACCTGTGGCTGCGCGGCCGCTGTTCCGAGTGCGGCAAACATATCTCCATGCGCTATCCCATAGTGGAGCTCACCACCGCTGTATTGTCCGCAATCACGGCTTGGCACTTCGGTTTCGGCTGGGCGGCCGGGGGCGCACTCCTGCTGACCTGGGCGCTGATCGCCTTGACCCTGATCGACTATGACCATCAGCTCTTGCCCGACGATATCACCTTGCCGTTCTTATGGATCGGGCTATTACTGGGTCTTGCAGGTCTATTCACCGACAGCACCTCCAGCATCATCGGCGCCGTCGCCGGTTATCTCAGCCTGTGGACGGTCTATATCCTGTTCAAATGGGCCACCGGCAAAGAAGGTATGGGCTACGGCGACTTCAAGCTCCTGGCGATGTTGGGGGCGTGGATGGGTTGGCAGTCTTTGCCGATCGTCATCATACTCTCCTCGGTCGTCGGGGCGATTGTGGGCATCACTCTCATCTTGTTCAGGGGGCGCGACAAGAACATTCCCATCCCCTTCGGCCCCTACCTGGCGACGGCCGGGTGGTTGGCCTTACTATGGGGTGATGCCATCACCCACCGTTACTTCGCCCTACTGGGAATACCCGGCTAGAGACAGTCGCGCCCGCTTGCGGAGTCGTCGCCGGCTCCGTACCCTAGGTCCTGCAATGCATAGCGTTAGCAGGCCCCAATAATCATGTTGATCATCGGTCTTACCGGCGGAATCGGCAGTGGAAAATCCACCGTGGCCGGATATTTTGCGCAACTGGGCATTCCGGTGATCGACACGGATCAGCTCGCCCGGGAACTGGTGGTTGCCGGCAGCCCCGCCCTGAAAGAGATCACCGAAGCCTTCGGGCCGGAAATACTCCTCCCAGACGGCAGCTTGAACCGGGCCCGGCTAAAACGGAGGGTATTCTCCGACTCTGTCCAGAGGCGTCGCCTAGAGGGCATCCTCCATCCCCGCATCTATACCGAGCTGCAACATCGCTCTCAATCATTGCGAGCCCCTTATTGTGTCTGGGTCATCCCCCTGCTCCTGGAAAGCGGGGCAACCGCCCGCGTCCACCGGGTCTTGGTCATAGACACGCCGGAAGCGTTGCAGCGGCAACGGGTACTGGAACGCGACGGGATGGATGAGGACACCTTGGCGGGCATCCTGCGCAGCCAGGTAAGCCGCAACGAACGACTGCAGGCCGCCGATGACATCATTGTAAACGATGCAGATTTAGCGCATCTCCAACAACAGGTTATCACCCTTCACCACCGTTACCTGGGACTGGCCAGCACACCACCATCCCCACCGGAAAAATGATTAAATCCCTTACACCATCCGCCCCAATGCCGTACACTACCCGCATTAATACCCTAGGAAACCGGTGTGGAGAGGGGGCCCGGGTCGGGGTTCATGACCTTGTGGGCACGCCACTAGCCCGCTTCATCGATATCTAAAATTTAATGATGTCCGTGCCAAACGTCACTTACGAACAGCCTCTCAACGAACGAGTACGTACCTTTTTGCGTTTGGAATTCTTATTTAAGGAATTTTTCGCTCGCATTGAGGGTCGGACCCAGTGGGACAGTCGCAATGCGCTGGCCAGCCTTCTCGATATCCTGAATATCTTCAATCGGACGGACCTCAAGACTGAGGTCATGAAAGAGCTTGAACGGCAAATGAGCACCCTGGCGGCGCTGGAACATGCCCCTGGAGTCGACCATTTACGACTCAGCAAACTGCTAGGAGAATTCGATACACTAGTTGACCGTATGCATGCCATCCAAGGTCAGATCGGCCAGGAGCTGCGGCAAAACGAGTTTTTAAACAGCATCAAACAGCGCATCAGCATTCCCGGCGGAACCTGTGATTTCGACCTTCCGGGTTATCATTTCTGGTTGCAACGGCCCGAGGAAAACCGCATCGCCGATCTGCACCGCTGGATCAAGGCCTTCGAACCTATACATCTTTCCATACTGTTGTTATTGCGGCTGGTTCGGGAAAGCGCTCATTCGTCCCAAGAAACCGCGCATGAAGGCTTCTTTCAAAAGATGCTCGATCCCAACAGCCCGTGCCAACTGGTGCGGGTAACGGTCCCGGCGGAAGCACCCTACTACGCCGAGGTCAGCGGCGGCCGACACCGATTCACCCTCCGCTTCCTGGAATTCCTTGCCGACGGCCATGCGGTGCAAACCTCCCAGGATGTCTCGTTTCTACTCACTTGCTGCATGATATGAGCACCCTTGTCAGTTGTCCCACTTGCGGCGCCAAGGTGAAATGGGACGATAAAAACCCCTGGCGCCCCTTTTGCTGCGAGCGCTGCCGACTAATCGACCTGGGGAAATGGGCCAGCGAGGAACATCGCATTCCCGGGGAAGAGACGCCCCCTAATCAAGATCCCGCATCCGATCAACACCACTGACACTGAAGACCGCATTTGATTCGGCACGGTCCTCAGCGAAGCAGCTGAGGGGGAATCTCCTTGGCGTTCCACAGGGAAGAAATCGAAGCGATGCCTTGGCAGCCGTGGGCCCATGCCGTTTCGAGGTCCTGCAACGCCATGCCACCCAACGCATAGACCGGCAATGACGCGCGTTCCGTCAATTGGTGCAATGCTTGCCATCCAAGGGGACGAACCTCGGGATGGGTGGCGGTGGCCCGCACCGGCGCAACCACCACAAAATCGACCCCTATTCGATGGGCATGCTCCAGCTCCCGGCTGGAATGACAGGCGGCCGACACCCATTGACCGCGGGGCAAGGGACGTTGCTCCAGTTTCATCAAAGCGGCACTGGTCAAATGAACGCCACCGGCACCCCATCTCCCCACGTCAGCCAACTCGGGCGGCGAATTCAACAACAACCGCGCCCCCGCCTCTTCGCAAAGCGCAATAACCTGTCGCGCCAGGTTCGCATAAGCTGATACGCTCTTCACAGTCTTGGCTCGGAACTGAACCAATTTGACGCCCTGCGCCAATAATGCGGCAAGCCTGTCGAGATATAGTGTTGTGTCGCCGGGCTCCGGTGTCACCAGACACATGGCGGGTAACCGCGCGGCGGTCACTATGGGCTTGTTGGCCGCTGGAAAATCACGGCCGGGCAAGTCGTCCACCGCCACCCATTCAATCGGCTGTCCCTCTCGGCCGTGAGGCTCGCCGGTTAAGGCGGTCACCCGCCACACATCCAGCAACACCGCTTTATCCGGGTATTCATAACGGATCTTTATCAGCGGGCGGGCATCAGCGGTATCGACGCCCAACTCCTCCCACAGTTCTCGAACCAGGGCCGCGCGCGCATCCTCGCCACGCTCTACCTTACCGCCAGGGAACTCCCATAGTCCGCCTTGATGACGATCCTGAGGCCGCTTCGCCAGCAACACCTGTTGATCATCATTAACTATTACCGCCGCTACCACATGTTGCACTTCAACATCACCTCTCACCTGTCATCGCCGCGTCAATAATCCCTTCATACCAAAGCCTAAGAATCGGCCACACAACTCTCATTGGTGTATCTTTACATTATGGGAATCGGGTACACCCTTAGAGAAATTTTAACCGCACAAAAACGCCGGCAATCGTCGGCGACAAGCAATGCGCATATCAAAACCGCCGATCGCGCTTAAAGATAACGTTATAACATTCATCATCAGCCTGCCGGCAAAAGCCCGGGGCAGCGACATCTCGATAAATGCCGAATTGTAAAGTTAGTGAGACTAGCGAATCACAACGTAGCAAGACGTCTTAGCTGCTCGGCGGTTAATTGTAAGGTTTGGGCGAAGCCACCCACAAAACGGGCCGTTTGCGGAAACACTCTCACCAACACGAAATCCTCGAAACCAAACAGGCGCTCGGCCCACGGCAACCCCATCAAGTAGCGTTGCCGTGCTGAGAGATAGTCTTCCGAATGACGTGGGATTTCCGAGGCCGTCCCGTTAATGGTAAGACGCGCCAGCAATTGCGGATCATCCTCGCCGTTATCGGGTTCGCTAACTGCCAAGCTCACCGCGGGACGCGCCAAGAGATTACGGGTATGGGCGGCCAGCTTGCTGACATGCAGCAAGAAGCCGTTGAAATCGGTTTCCGCGACATATGCGACATGCGATACCGAGGGACTGCCGTCCTGACACTGCGTCGCCAGCGCCGCCCAACGCTGCCTTGTCAATAATTGTCGTACGCGTTCACCTTGTTCAGCATTCACGCCGATGGTTTTCCGATAATGGAGATGAGAGGTAATGTAACTCGGAGGAAATCACACGCGTTACGCGTAGTAATCAATAGAATGGGTATGCCCGCCGCCTTTCCCGGAGGCCATCGCAGCATTGTCGAGATAGGCATTGATCGCAGTTTGCGCCGTCCGGTTACCGGCTGCCCCATCGGCGGCATTGGCCGCGCTCTCGGACAACCGTTCACGTTGCAAAAACTGCTCTAAGGAATTATCCGCGCCGCTGGTACGATTCCGCAGCAACTCGCCTTCGACCACCCGCTCAGCGGGCAATACCGAAGGTCGTGAGCGATTCGTCTGCGATTTATCGGCGCCCCCGTCCTTCCTGGAAACTACGGGCTGACGGAAAAAGCCGGAATAATCTTGTGTGAGCCTTGCTGCCTGCATAGCCTGCACAATCCCTTGAAAAGGTATCCCTACTTATCAGTATAGTAGCGGCTGGCGGGCATTTTACCTTAACCCGCGCTTAATGCTAATTAAAACCGAAACTTAATGCCCAGATAGCCCCCTGAATCCACCGTCTGAGAAGGATGATTTTGGATGCTCACCTTGATCCGTCGGTAACCGAAATAGGCAACCGCCCCTTGAAATATCTCGTAACCGACATACGCACTGCTGTCATAGAGGTGATCGCCGTCAATGAACGTCACAATACTCGGTGCCAGATTAAGCTCGCCGCCGATGCGTAAACGGGGTGCCGGCGGCGGCGCATAATCAAACTTACCGCTCAAGGCCAGGGCCGCGACGTCGTTATTATTGGTGGTTATCCCATAGGCATTCACACCGACACCTACGCTCAATCCCGGTGAGCCGCTACCGGCGTCGCCCACCACACCAAAGCCTAGCTTGCCCAGAAAGTCATCGTTATCGGTAAACAATACCGATCCGGCCATTTGCCCGTGACCAAACCCTTGCTGGCCGAGCGCGGACGTATAGGTAAGCATGGCGGCATTGTTACTCAGATTAATATCGAAACCTTGAGCCATGGCACTGACACTGACCAGGCACGCCGCTGCAGCGACAAGCTGTCGTAATGACATCGAAATCTCCTCTGACGAAAATCCAGAATCCTTTAGCTGAGTACTGTCGGCTAACAAGCACTCGATGAACGCGAGGTGAAAAAGTCTAGCACAAGGCTTATCGCCCGAATACCGCCCGCGCGCACACCCATATAGAAATATCGCTCACCCCCGCCCGCCGTAGCGTCAATGCCAATTCATTCACCGTGTGTCCTGTTGTCATGACATCATCCACCACGGCAACCCGGCCTACCGTGAAACCCTTCAAGACCGAGAAGGCGCCTTTGACGTTGCGGGCGCGTAACGCAGCGGGCAGATCGCTTTGGGCATCGGTGGCCCGCGTACGGATCACGTGACGCCAATCCAACGGCACCTTCAATCGCGTCGCGATGGGGCGCGCCAGCTCCAACGCCTGATTAAACCCCCGCTCACGCAGGCGGCTGACATGGAGCGGTACCGGTAAAATCACCTCCGGAAGCACGGCGTTCTCTCTCATAATGCGATCCGCCATCAATTCACCTAATAAACGGGCCAACTGGAGCTTGCCGCCGAACTTGAGCTGCTTGAGCAGCGAATCCACCGGTGGCAAATAATGATAGGTCACCACGATGCGCGTAAACGCGGGTGGATGTTGTTGGCAGCGACCGCAAAGCCCAGGCATGGACAACGGTGCGCCGCATTGCCAACAGGAAACCGCCACCACCGGCAAATCCCTTTCACATCCGCTGCATAACTCCCGCCCCGGCTGGCCGCCGCCCTCGCACAACGCACACACGGTGGGGAATAGACAGGATTGCCAAGAAGTATTGCGGCGATTGTTAACCTTCTGAATCGCAGAAAGGTTGACAGAAGAATCAAACCGACTATATTCAGTGGGTTTAGACATAGACGATCCGGCGTCTGGATGATAAGCCATCATTCCGTTGAGGGCCCCGCCCAATAATAGCCCGCCTGACGACGACTATGAACCCATTGTTTGCCACGAACGGAAGGTCGCCCCACACATGGATAACACCGTATACCAACGCATCGACGACATCACCCAGCGCATTCTCGCCGGCGGCGAAATGACCGCCGAGGAAGGACAGTGGATGATCCGCCTCGATCATGACTATCTTTCCTGGCTGATGGCCGGTGCCGACCGGCTGCGCAAGACCTTTCGCGGCGACGAGGTGGAGGTCTGTGCCATCTCCAACGTGCGCTCCGGCAACTGTTCGGAAAACTGTTCTTTCTGCGGCCAAAGTGGCCACCATCAAACCAGCGCACCGAAATACAACTATATCCCTGCCGAACAACTGGTGACGCAGGCGCGCCGCGCCCGGCAATGGGGCGCCAGCGACTTCGGCGTGGTCTCCAAGGGCTGGGGCGTCCGCAGCGATAAAGAACGCACACAATTACGGAATTATTTCGCGGCCATGCAGCAAGACTCCGACATCGGCCGTTGTGCCAGCCTGGGCGCACTGGACAAACAAACGGCGGTGATGCTCAAGGAAATGGGCATGGAAAACTATCATCACAATCTCGAGACCGCCGAGAGTTTTTTCCATAATGTCTGCACCACTCATACCTATCAGGAAAACATCGACACCATCCGCAACGCCGTGGATGCCGGCTTACGGGTATGCGCCGGCGGTATCCTGGGCATGGGTGAATCCTTGGATCAGCGCATCGAACTGGCGGAAACCCTGCGCAGGCTGGGTGTGGAATCGGTACCGCTGAATTTCCTCAATCCCATCGACGGCACCCCCATGGGACACCAGACGCCTATGCAGCCGCTGGAGATCCTGCACATGATCGCGGTGTTCCGCTACATGCTGCCCAAGGCGGAAATCCGCATCGCCGGCGGCCGCCACTTCCTGCGCGACCTGCAGGCCATGATCTTTTTCGCCGGCGCCTCGGGCGTGATGATCGGCGACTATCTCACTACCAAGGGCCGCCAGGTCGATGATGATCTGACGATGTTGGACGACCTCAAGGTCAAAGCACGCGGCGACACCCAACGCCGCCGTGCCGCGCTGGTGGATAACGCCGTCACATGAGAGACCTGGCCGCTGACCTGGCGCGGCTACGCACACAACACCTTTACCGCAGCCGCACCGTCGTCGACGGCCCGCAAGGCGCAGAGATTGAGGTAGACGGCACGCGTTATCTTTCCTTTTGCAGCAATGATTACCTCGGCCTGGCCAATCACCCGCGGGTAATCGCGGCGCTCATGGAAGGCGCGCAAACATACGGCGCAGGCAGCGGCGCCTCCCACCTGGTGACCGGCCACCAGCACCCCCATCATGCGTTGGAGGAATCCCTTGCGGCGTTTACCGGCCGGCCGCGGGCCTTGCTGTTTTCCAGCGGCTACCTGGCAAACCTGGGGACGGTGGCGGCGCTGGCGAGACGCGGTGATCGGATCTGGGAAGACCGCCTCAATCATGCCTCGCTGCTGGACGCGGGGCTGCTGTCGGGGGCGCGGCTGCGACGCTACCCCCATGGCGACGCCGCCGCCTTGCAACAGCATCTGGGTAAAGACGCCGCCCCGCCCGCCATGATTATCAGCGACGGCGTATTCAGCATGGACGGCGATCTAGCCCCCCTGCCGCAGCTCGCGGAAATCGCCCTACGGCATGACGCCATGCTGATGGTGGACGATGCCCACGGTCTCGGGGTGTTGGGTGCCAAGGGGCGTGGAACCCTGGAACACTATGACTTAGACAGTGGAGCCGTACCCGTCCTGATCGGCACCCTGGGCAAGGCCTTCGGCACCTTCGGCGCCTTCGTCGCCGGCGATGAAGATTTGATTGAGTTCCTTATTCAGCGGGCACGGTCTTATGTCTATACCACGGCCCTGCCGCCTGCCATAGCCCACGCCACCCTCGCCAGCCTTCACGTCATGGAGGAAGAAACCTGGCGCCGCGAACATCTTCATGCACTGATCGCCCGCTTCCGCAAAGGTGCGCAGCAATTGGGCCTGCGGGTAATGCCGTCGGCCACCGCGATCCAGCCGCTGCTGGTGGGCGATGCGCAACAGGCCCTTGCCCTAAGCGCGGCACTGCGGCAACGCGGCATCTACGTCAGCGCCATCCGCCCCCCCACCGTCCCCAAGGGTACGGCACGATTGCGCATCACACTGTCCGCCGCCCACAGTGACACCCATGTCGATCGGCTGTTGGGTGCACTGGAAACGCTGGCATGACCCTACACATCCAACAAATGGGATCGGGCTCCGATATCGTGATGCTGCATGGCTGGGGCTTGCATGGTGGCGTATTCACAACCCTGGCGGAGCAGTTAGCGTCACAATTTCGCGTATCACTCATCGACTTGCCCGGCCATGGCCGTTCACCACCGGCGCGGACCGAGCTCGATCTACCGACCATGGCCGAAACGGTGGCGGCCTGCACGCCAGCCCATGCCGTGTGGTTGGGCTGGTCGTTGGGCGGCATGATCGCGACGCAGGTGGCGATCACGGCACCACAGCGGGTGGCAAAACTGATCTTGGTCGGCAGCTCGCCGCGCTTCGTCAGCGACGAAAATTGGCCTTGGGCCATGGCGCCCATGGTTCTCGCCGGATTTGCCCAGGCACTGCACGATGACTACCAGGGCACCCTGGAACGTTTCCTGAGCCTGCAGATAACCAAGGCGGACAGGGAGGTCTTACGGCGGTTGCGCGAGTTGCTACTAGGTTCACCGCCTGAGGAACAATCTCTGGAGGCAGGATTGGCGATATTACGCAACGCCGACTTACGCAGCCATTTTGCCGAACTGTCCTGTCCCACCCTGGCTATCCTGGGAGGGCGCGACAGGCTGGTCCCCGCCGCGGTCGCTCAGGCTATGCAACAACTGCTGCCCACGGCACGGATTGAAATCATCAAGGGCGCGGGCCACGTACCGTTTCTATCCCACCCGCAGGCGTTCACCGACTTGCTCATTGACTTCCTAAATAACACACCATGACGGATAACGACGACTTTCAAATCGACAAACAACGGGTGCGCCGATCCTTCGATCGCGCTGCGGCCGATTATGACCGGGTCGCCGTACTGCAGCGTGAAGTGGGGAAGCGCTTATTGGAACGGTTGGACTATATCCGCCTGCAACCCGGCACCATCGTCGACATCGGCGCCGGCACCGGCCATCTCACCAAAAACCTGACACAACGTTATAAACAGGCGCGGCTAATCGCCTTGGATTTGGCCTTCAATATGCTCCTCAGCGCCAAACGTAACGCAGGCACCCTGGCACGCCTGTTACGACGCCAATCCCATGTCTGTGCCGACGCCGAGAGCCTGCCTTTAACCGACCGTTCGGCAGACATGGTTTTCTCCAACCTAACTTTGCAATGGTGCGGCGACCTGGATCGGGTCTTTTCCGAATTCCGCCGCATCATCAGACCGGGCGGTATGGTGCTGTTTTCCACCTTCGGCCCCGACACCCTCAAGGAATTGCGCGACAGCTGGGCAGCGGCCGATCAAGCGGTGCATGTCAGTACCTTCATCGACATGCACGATATCGGCGATGCCTTGTTGCGCTGCGGCTTTGCCGATCCGGTAATGGATGCGGAACGCTTCACCCTCACCTATGGCGACGCCAATGCGGTCATGAAGGAACTCAAATTGCTGGGGGCGCACAATGCCGTCAGCGGTCGCAACCGCGGCCTGACCGGTAAGGGCCGGCTGCGCGCCATGACCGCCGCCTATGAGCGCCTTCGCCACCAAGGGACATTGCCGGCCACCTTCGAAGTGGTCTATGGCCTGGCTTGGGCACCCACTGCAACTTCCGTCAAAACCCCACCAGCGGGTGAGGTCCACATACCGCTGACGACCCTGCACCGCCGTCCGCCTGGAGCAACTTCATGAAGGGATTCTTCATTACCGGCACGGACACCGGCGTAGGTAAGACCTGGATGACCGCCGCACTGCTCCATGCCATGACGGCCCGCGGCCTGCGTGTCGCCGGCCTGAAGCCCTTGGCGTGCGGCGCCCATGACACCCCTGACGGCTGGCGTAACGAAGACGCGGAACTGCTCATGCAGCAGGCCTCGGTCCACCTGCCCTATGAAACGGTCAATCCCTTCCTGCTGCGGGAGCCCATCGCGCCGCATATCGCAGCCCGCCATGCCGGGCTGCGCCTGTCCGCCGCGGCCATGCATGAGTCCTGTACGACCATTGAAGAAGAACTGGACTGTCTACTCATCGAAGGGGTGGGTGGCTGGGAGGTACCGATCAACGACCATGAAACTATGGCGCACGTTGCACGGCTGCTGGGCCTGCCGGTGATTATCGTGATAGGAATCCGTCTCGGCTGCCTCAATCACGGTCTATTAACCTGCGACGCCGTCTTGCGTCAACAACTCACCGTGGGGGGATGGATCGCCAACATCATCGATGGGGATACACTGGAGATTCAAGAAAACATCGCGGCGCTGGAGGCGCGCCTACCGGCGCCGCGCTTGGGTACCATTCCCTACCTCCCCAGCTTCGCCGCGGAGCGTATGGCAGCCTGCCTAAATATTGAGTACCTAACCTTGGGCGATTAGGCCTCCAACGCCGACTTGAGTTTTTTCATGGCGTTGCTCTCCAACTGGCGAATGCGCTCGGCAGAGACATGATATTGATCGGCCAATTCATGGAGCGTGGATTTGTTTTCCGCCAACCAACGACGCGCGACGATATCACGGCTGCGGTCATCCAGATCGGCCAGGGCCTGATGGAGACGATCGCTGTTATGGGCCTCCCACTCGTCGGATTCCAGCTCCGCCGCGGGATCGGCGCGCATATCGGCCAGGTAGGTGATAGGAGCCGTGTAAGAGGCGTGTTCGTCGTCCTGATCGGCATCGCCTTCCAACGAGGCGTCATAACCGCTCATGCGCGCCTCCATCTCCACCACGGTCTCCGGTTTGACCCCCAGGTCCTTGGCCACCGCCGCCACCTCGTCACGGCTGAACCAACCCAGGCGCTGCTTGGCGCTGCGCAGATTGAAGAACAGCTTACGTTGGGCCTTGGTGGTGGCCACCTTGACGATGCGCCAGTTGCGTAGGATAAATTCGTGGATCTCTGCACGAATCCAGTGCACCGCGAAGGACACCAGGCGCACGTTCATCTCCGGGTCGAAGCGCTTCACCGCCTTCATCAAGCCTATATTACCTTCCTGAATCAGGTCGGATTGGGCCAACCCATAGCCGTCATAACCACGGGCGACATGGACCACGAAGCGCAGATGGGACATCACCAACCGCCGGGCAGCATCTAAGTCATTGAAATCTCTCAAGCGCCGAGCTAAGGTCTTTTCCTCCTCCGCGCTTAACATGGGGATACGGGACACCCCCTGGCAGTAGGCTTCGAGACTGCCCATGGGGATTGCCAGCTCTAAACTCTTGTTTCTTTCGCTCATCAGGATATGGTCCCTCTTCAGTGAGAATCGCTTAATCACCAAGCCATTGATATCCTTAAAGGATATGCAAATACTGCACCATTACTCCGAAACAAAATGATAGCGTACTTTTATTAAAGTTCTATGTGATTTTAGCACTCACAGCATCAGAG
>CAYWIQ010000001.1:0-6082 GCA_964458405.1 uncultured Chromatiaceae bacterium | reverse complement strand
GCCCTGCAAAGTTCCCGACTTAAGTAGGCTCAATTCGGCGTAAGTGCCTCCCCACCGCCAGCCACGCCCCCAACCAACCCAAAAAGGCGCCCGCCGTCAGGATCACCACCGCTTCGCTGCCCTCTATCAACCCCAACTGAAAATTGCTTTTGTACAAGGCCGCCAGGTGCGACACCGGCCCGCTCATCCCCCACAACAGGCCATCGACGATCAATAGCGCAATCACCCCGCCCGCCAGCCCATACCAAATACCGCCATAAATAAACGGCCGGCGGATAAAGGCATCGGTGGCGCCCACCAGCTTGGTAATGACAATTTCCTCACGGCGATTTTCAATGGCCAGGCGGATAGTATTGCCGACGATAAACAATACCGCCACCGCCAGTACCGCACCCACCAACGACATGGCGCGATCCGCCAAGGCCACCAATGCATGCAAACGCTTCAACCATGCCCAATCCAATTGGGTGCTCTCGACCTCGGGGAGGGCTTGCAGGCGTTGCACCAAATCATGAATGACCTCCGGCTTGGCAAAACCCTGAGAGGGTTTCACCACCAATACCGCCGGCAAGGGGTTTTCATCCAGATAGGCCAGGGCATCGCTGAGCCCGGAACTGCGCTGAAACTCCTCCACCGCCTGTTGCGGCGAGATATAACGCACCCCGGCCACATCATCCATGGAACGTAGTTTCCAAGCCAAATTGCGCGCAGCCTCATCCTCGACATCCGCCTTCAAAAATAACGAGACCTGCGCCACCTCTCCCTCCCATCCCGACGCCAGGGATTGCACACTGTTCAGCAAGGCATGAAAACCGCTGGGCAGGGCCAACGCCACGCCTATCACCACCGCCGTCATAACACTGGCGAAGGGCGTACGCACCAAACTACCCAAACTGGCAAATAAGGCGCGCAGATGATGGATCAGATAATTTTCTAAACCCAACTTCGCCTGGGAATCCCGCGATCGCGTCCGGGGCGTCGCACCCGATGCATTCGCCACCGGCGGGTCATCCACGCTGCGCTGCCGTGCGCCTCGGCTCCGTTTCATTCGCCCACCTCACGGCTATCACTAACCAACCGACCGTTATTCAATAGCAGTACCCGCCGTTGCATACGTGCGATCAATTCGACATTATGGCTGGCGATCAACACGGTCACGCCGACTTGGTTAAAGGCTTCAAACAAAGACATGATCTCTGCGGCCAAGGTGGGGTCAAGATTACCGGTGGGCTCATCGGCCAACAACAACACCGGCTTATGCACCACCGCACGGGCGATACCCACCCGTTGCTGCTCACCGCCGGACAATTCCAAGGGGTATAGTTTTTCCTTACCCAACAGCCCCACCTTATCCAGGGCGGCACGTGCCCGCCGTCTTATCTCCTGCTGGTCATAGTTGCCCGCGATCACCAACGGCAGCGCTACATTGTCGAAAATGGTACGTCCGGCAAGCAAACGAAAGTCCTGGTAAATCATACCCAGGGTGCGGCGATGGTAGGGAATCTGTCGCTTCGAGAGGCGACCGAGGTTACGATCATTGACGATCAGCTCCCCGTTGCTGGGCCGTTCGATAACGCCCATCAATTTCAGCAAGGTGCTCTTGCCGGCACCGGAGTGGCCGGTCACGAACACCATCTCGCCACGCTCGATGTTGAAGCTGACATCATGCAGGGCTTCGTGCCCGGAGGGGTAGCGCTTGCCCACATTGTGCAACTGAATCATACCGGCCACCGCAGCCCACCCGGAAAGACCTTTACCGCACCCACCTTATCTTAATCACCTTCTTGTTGTTCGGCGCCGAACAAGGCCTCGACGAAATCCCTGGCGTTGAAGGGACGCAGATCGTCGATGCCCTCGCCGACACCGATGAAACGGATCGGCAATTTCATCTGCTCGGCAACCGCAAAGATCACCCCGCCCTTGGCGGTGCCATCCAGCTTAGTCAGCACAATCCCGCTGACCCCCACGGCCTCATGAAATTGACGGGCCTGGCTGAGCGCATTCTGGCCGATACCGGCATCGACCACCAACAGGGTTTCATGGGGCGCCGAGGCGTCCAATTTGGCCATCACCCGCTTGATCTTCTTCAACTCCTCCATCAGATTCGACTGGGTATGAAGACGTCCGGCGGTGTCGGCGATGAGCACATCGACGCCCCGTGCCTGCGCCGCCTGAATCCCGTCGAAGATCACCGATGCCGGATCCGCCGTTCGCTCCTGGGCCACCACCGCCACGCCGTTACGCTCGCCCCAGGTGCGCAGTTGCTCCACCGCCGCCGCACGGAAGGTATCCCCGGCCGCCAGCATCACCGACAGCCCCTCATTCTGCAGGCGCTTGGCAAGCTTGCCGATGGTGGTGGTCTTGCCCACGCCATTCACACCCACCATCAAAATGATATAAGGACGGATCTCCGGCGGTATAATTAAAGGTTCACTGCACGGCGCCAGAATCGCGCCCATGTCTTCCTTAAGTGCCGCCAATAAGGCTTGTGCGTCTCCGAGTTGCTTGCGTTTGACCCGCGCGGTGAGATCGCCGAGGATGCGCTGGGTCGCCGCGGCCCCAACATCAGCCGTGAGCAAATGCGTCTCGATTTCTTCCAGGAGCTCGTCATCAATGACCTTTTTACCCATGACCAGGCGCGCCAACCCCTCGGTGAGGTTGCTGCGGGTACGGGTCAAACCCTGTTTCAGGCGTTGAAAAAAACCGGGCCGATTGGCCGCAGTTGCGTCGCTGGAACTATCTTTCTTGAAACTAAACATGGCAATTTACGGTCTTTAACTAAGCAGACACAACAACAGAAAAGTAAACATTCACGATGAGCTTCATTCTGAAAACATGGCTCTTGCTCGGAAAGTTACGCTATCCTATCACCCCTTCGGCCTCCGGGTAAGCCGGCATTCTCTCAAGGATAATACATGTTAACACTCAAACGCCTGATGCTGCTTTGGTTACTGTTGCCCCTGGGCGCGGCAGCGGAAGATTCCGCTGTACACGAGTTCAAGCTCGACAACGGTCTTAAACTGATCGTCAAAGAAGACCATCGCTCGCCGGTCGTGGTATCACAGGTATGGTACAAGGTGGGCAGTAGCTACGAGCATGACGGGACCACCGGCATCTCCCATGCCCTTGAACATATGATGTTTCAGGGTACCGCCAAACACGGCCCCAACGAGTTCTCGCGCATCATCGCCGAAAACGGCGGACGGGAGAACGCCTTCACCAGCCACGACTACACCGCCTATTTCCAACAGTTGGAAAAGAGCCGACTAAAGGTCAGTTTCGATCTGGAGGCCGACCGCATGCGCAACCTCACGTTGGGGGCCAAGCAATTCGCCAAGGAAATCCAGGTGGTCATGGAAGAACGGCGGATGCGCACCGACGACGACCCCGAATCCCTCACCGACGAACAATTCAACGCCGTGGCCTTTGTGAACGGCCCCTACCATATCCCCGTCATCGGTTGGATGGATGACCTGAAACACATGAAGGTGGAAGACCTGCGCAAATGGTATCAAACTTGGTACGCCCCCAATAACGCCACTTTAGTAGTGGTCGGCGATGTCGACCCGCAAAAGGTATTCGCCCTGGCCAAGCACTATTTCGGCCCGCTCAAACCCAGCGTGATCCCTGCGTTGAAACCACGCCATGAAATCCCCCAGACCGGGATCCGCCGCATTACGGTCAAGGCACCGGCGGAACTACCTTATATCGTCATGGGCTACAAGGTGCCGGTACTCAAAACCGCCAAGGTTGATTGGGAACCCTATGCCCTGGAGGTGCTGTCCGGCATCCTCGACGGCGGGGACAGCGCGCGTCTTACAAAGAACCTCATTCGCGGCAGCCAAGTGGCGGCCGACGCCAGCGCCGGCTACGACCTGGATTCACGCACCAAAAGTCTGCTCGCCTTGGACGGCACACCCGCCCAAGGCCATACCATCGACGAATTGGAGAAGGCCTTGCGCCAACAAATACAGAAATTGCGCGACAATCTGGTCAGCGCGGACGAACTTAAACGCGTCAAAGCACAGGTGGTTGCCAGCGATGTCTACCAACGCGATTCGGTGTTTTATCAGGCTATGAAGATCGGCATTCTGGAAACGGTGGGACTAGGATGGCGCGTCGGCGATGAGTACGTCGACAAGGTCAAGGCCGTTACCGCTGAGCAAGTACGGGACGTCGCCCGCAAATATTTGACCGACGATCACCTCACCGTAGCGGTCCTCGATCCGCTGCCTATCAGTGACGCCGAAAGGATGCGTCGCTCGCAACACAGTGGAGGCGACAATGTACGTTAATCAACCTCGCAATATCGATATCGTGCGTCGCATCCGCCTATTCGTGGCGTTGAGTCTGGCCATAGTCGCGGTGACGACAAGCGGCACCGCGACCGCCAATCCCAAGATTCAGCATTGGACGACCACCAACGGCGCACGCGTCTACTTCGTCGCCAGTCCCGAACTGCCCATCATCGACATACACGTCGTGTTTGATGCCGGCAGCGCACGCGACGGCAAGCAGTCGGGCCTTGCCAATCTTACCAACGCGCTGCTCGATCAAGGCGCGGGAGATCTCGATGCCGACCAGATTGCCGAAAAACTCGATGCCGTAGGCGCCAATCTCGACACCAGCTCATATCGAGACATGGCTATTGTCAGCCTACGCAGCCTCACCGGGCCTACGTTGCTCAATCCCGCCTTGGCCATCATGACACAAGTGATCGGTAACCCTACCTTCCCGGAAGACGCCTTCAAACTCCAACAAAAGCGCACCTTGATCGCCTTGCGCGGCCAAAAGGAATCACCAGGCGCCATCGCCAGCAAGGCCTTTTTCGCCGCCGTCTACGGCAATCATCCCTATGCCACGCCGTCACTGGGTACCAAAGAGACCGTCTCGGCCCTTACCCGTAACGACGTCATTGCCTACCACAAACGCTATTACACGGCCCGCAACGCCATTGTGGCCATCGTCGGCGCCGTCGACCGCAAGGCCGCGGAAAAAATCGCCGAGCAGGTGGTGGGCAAACTCCCCGCCGGTCAAGCGGCACCGACGCTCCCGACGGTAAAGCCCCTAAGCGCCGCCAAGGTGGAACACATCGACTATCCCTCGGCACAGACCCACATCCTCATGGGACAACCAGGTATGTCCCGCAGCGACCCCGATTACTTCCCCTTGCTATTGGGCAACCATATCCTGGGCGGCGACGGCCTGATCTCACGGATCGCCGTTGAGGTCCGCCAGAAACGCGGCCTGGCCTACAGCGCCTACAGCTATTTCTCCCCCATGCACGTGAAAGGGCCCTTTACCGCCGGCCTGCAAACCCGTAACGAAAAGGCCGATACGGCACTGAAGGTCCTCAAGGATACCCTGAGTAAATTCATCGCCGAAGGACCCACCGCGGATGAACTGTCCGCGGCCAAGAAAAACATCACCGGCAGCTTCGCCTTGAACTTGGACAGCAACTCCAAGATCGTCGACAACCTGGCGTCCATCGCCTTCTACAAATTGCCACTGGATTATCTCGACACCTACAACCAGCATATCGAGGCGGTCACCGCTAAACAGATCCGCGATGCCTTCCGGCGGCGGGTCCATCCCCAGGACATGGTGACGGTAATCGTGGGCGGCAAGGCGGCGGCCACCGCCAAGCAGTGACGGAACGCAACCGCTTACGCATCATCGGCGGAGAGTGGCGGGGGAGGAAATTGGCGTTCCCCTCCCTCCCCGGCTTACGCCCCACCCCGGACCGGGTGAGGGAAACGCTGTTCAACTGGCTGCGAGACATTCTGCCCGGCGCCCGTTGTCTGGATCTGTTCACCGGCAGCGGCGCCTTGGGGTTCGAAGCGCTGTCCCGCGGTGCGGCCGAGGTGGTGATGATCGATCACAACCCCGCGGTCGTTGCCCAAATTAGCGCCCATATCCACACGCTTAATGCACACCAAGCTCAGGTTTTGCAAGCGGATGCAATAACCTTTTTGCAAGGAACACCGCGGTCTTTCGATATCGTCTTTCTCGATCCCCCGTTTCAGAGCACGCTGATCGAGCCGTGTTTGACGCAACTCGCCGGCCATGGCTGGCTGGCACC